>CAZGSQ010000003.1:82438-83829 GCA_964528535.1 uncultured Tangfeifania sp.
ACGGAATTTCCTTCTGAAGTATACTTAAAACGGGGAAGTACCCATAAATAATCCGGCCTTGCCAATGTTTTTACTGCCGACATACGGATGTCCAACCATTTTGTGGGTTTTACCTTTAAATGGAAGCTTGGCAAAAACTCGGTGTATTTCTGAGATGAAGTATCTGCCCTGAATGCTCCGCTCACACCCTGATCACCGCTAACGGTTGAATAGACGCCATAATAGGTATTGTTGGAGTTCTCCACACGCAATCCGGGAACGAAAGTCACGATCTCTTTGTAATTTAATTTCATCATGATATAACCGGCAGTCACATTTTCAGATGTTTCATAATTGTTATGCGCAGTTGACGGATCATAATTCATGTCTCCCGGTTTAACGTGATTGGTAGCCCAATCTCTTACCTTTGATTCAGCAATGTTCGGGAAAAACTCATATCTGTTGTCAAAAATCGCTGCAGATCCGGCTGAGGTGAAATTTGATGCCGAAATTTGGCCACTGGGCAAGAAAACAAGCTGGTCCGGGTTGTTTGCTATTACATTCTTTTTATCATTGGCTCTCATCAGGTAATAAAAAGGGTTATCAAGTCTTCTCGCATTTCGGCTTCTGCCTTCTGAAGTGTATAGGCCACCAAATTTTAAGAAACCACCTATAGATTTACCAATTTTCAGAGGGACTTCAATATCAATCTTAGCTGTATGGTTAGTTTGCTTTACTGTATCGGGAGACCAATACGCCTGATTTAAATATGTTTTATTATCGGTTGTGCCCGAGCTGCTGTTTAGCATCAAATTATCCCATAAATAATTATAATCAGAAATGTCTTTTTTATTTTCATAACCTGTCTTTAAACCATAGGGAGCATCTGTTTGAAATCTTAACTCCATATCGTAATTACCTTGTATTTGTGTTTTGACCAAATTATAACTCCAGTCAATTTTTGCCAGCTTCAGATTAAAAACACCTCCAACAGTAGAATTAAATGTATTGGTTTTTGACTCTGTAACTCTTGGTGCAGTGATCAGGAGTCCTTCCTTGTTGATCTGTTTTGTTTGTGTATAACCTTGACGAGGTGCAGAATTATACATTTCGGAAAAATAGACCGAACCTCTTTCAAACTGATAATCCGCAAACAAATTCCCGCCCGCTCTGTTTCGCTTGGATTGATCACTAATAATTGTTGAAGAATTCACAAAAAGAGTTTTCAGACCTTCGAGGGAGCTTTGGTCAGGTTGATGATAATCTACTCTCAATCCCTGATAACTTCTGATTACTTTTTCATAATTGGCCTGAGCCATTATTCCTAATTTCTTATCAAGAAATCTTTGTGAAAAGTCCCATGATCCCTTGAAATTGCCAAACTTACTATCTAAACCGTTGTAACCTCCATA
>CAZGSQ010000004.1:0-72877 GCA_964528535.1 uncultured Tangfeifania sp.
GATAGCTTCAGGTGACTGGAGTTCAGACGTGTGCTCTTCCGATCTCACACCGACAACGGGATATTCGGAATAGGCTGCATGTCTGAAATAATTCTCTACCAATGGCTCATTGTAAGCCAATTCGTTTTCCCACACACTGGTATCGGGAAGGGCGGCCTTGTAGAGTTCGGGATGTACTCTTTGAAGCCAGAAAATATATTCTCTCCAGTCGACATTGCGAACTTCAGTTTCGTCCATGAAGAAGGAGGGCACCGTTACACGGCGTGGCATGTTGTTGTTCTCAAAAATGACATCCTGTTCCACCCTGCCCAAAAGAAAGGTTCCTCCTTGAACATACATCAATCCCGGACCAGTAGGTTGGTTGTAATTTGGATTGTACTCAAAACCTCCGTTTTTTGGGCTGTTGTAATCCCATCCAGTAGTCGATGAACCTGATTTTTTTTTCGGCATCAGTTTGCAGGAAACAGCCAAAATACTGAAAGATAGTAATATAACCGTATAAAATCTCATATATTTTAAAAGTTAAATCCTTGAAAAAAATGCCATCCAAAGATTCCATGACCTAAAATTACAGAAAATGAACCAATCCGTACATGGAATGCACAATTGCTACAAATATATTGCAAAATAATGAAAACTAAATTCATTTTTCATCATTGAACTTAACTATAAACATCGATTTTTTTAAATTTGTTCAACCCACAGGCACGAAATGTTTTCCAACATCCGATTTATTATTTTTCTAACGCGAAAAAGGTTTCCTTTGTAAAGCGAAAAATCGCCAATAGCAATGTTCAATAGGCTCTTTTGTAAACTGTTACTATTTTTATCTGTCGTACAGGTGGCCCGAGGCAACCAGACGACGCCTGTTGAATCCAAATCATTGTTTGCAAGCGGAAGATGGGTGAAAATTGAAGCAAATTCAACCGGAATCCATCAAATTTCCTTTTCCTGGCTAAAAAATATTGGTTTTTTGCACCCTGAATCTGTCAGGCTCTTTGGAAGCAGGAACGAAGAGATGTCATCATGGAACAATGTTTTGGCTCAAAACAGGCCGGTACAGATTCCCACCTTCAGGGTGAACGAAGGAACCGGCAATGAATCATTGCTTTTTTATGTGCAGGGACCCATCAAATGGGAATATGATCCGGTTTCAGCCCGGTACTTTCGTTCCCGCAACCAGTCTGCACGTGGAAAATCCTGGTATTACCTCACAGACCAAGCCGGAGTTGACCTTCGCCTGCCAACAAGTACAGAGCCACCTGAGGAGCCTGAAACAAAAATTGCAGATTTTGACGACTTTGGGCTTTGGGAAGAGGAGAATTTGAACCTTCTTGAATCGGGCAAAAGGTGGTTTACGGCACTGGTACCGGGTGGAACCATTCTAAAAAAGACATTTTCTATTCCAGACCGCCTGGAGGCTGAACCTGTTAAACTGAACATCCATGCGGCCGGCAGAAGTATTTTTCCTACCGGGATGGAGCTCTCCTTGAATGGGGTCGTCCAGGGAAATCTTTCGTTTTCCCCCATTCAACCCTCCTCGGATGGTGATTTTGCCACTGCCGATTCACTTCAAATTGCAGCCCATTCTTCTGGTACCGACCTCACCATCTCCTTAAAATACAATGGATCCGCTTCTGATCAGTGCTGGTTTGACAATGTCGTCTGGCAAGTGAGAAGCGTGCTGAACTACAGGGGGAATCCACTGCTCTTCAGGGATTCCAGAAGTGTGGGTAAGACCATGACCGTCGAATATCAGGTGGCAGGAGTCACTTCCGGCTTGCAACTTTGGGAGGTTACAAATCCACTCTCTCCCAGGCAAATAGCCTACAGAACCGGCGCAAATCAACTCAGGTTCAAGGTCAGAAATGATACGCTTCGAAGTTTCCTTCTTTTTGACCCAACTGGCCAGTACCCTGGATGCACCAAATTGGAAGAGGCAAAAAATGCCGATCTTCTGCAGATGGAAGCTCCTGAATACCTAGTAGTAGCGCCATCCCAATTTTATGAACAGGCGATCAGGCTCGCACAGTTTCATCGGCTAACCGACGGCATGACCGTTGAAGTTGCTACCATAGAATCTGTTTTTAACGAGTTTTCTGGCGGATACCCGGATGTCGCCGCGATCCGTAATTTTATCAGGATGCTTTATGCGAAGCAATCAGGTGTTTCAGGATCGGTACTCAAATATCTTCTGCTTTTCGGCAAGGGAACATACGATCCTGTGCACGATGCCACTGAAAATAACCCAAACTGGATTCCAGGTAATCAGTCAGAAAATTCGCTTCAAGCGATCAATTCCTTCGTGACGGATGATTATTTTGGCTTCATGGATCTCAACAAGGGAAACCAAAGTGGCACCGTCGACATCGGTATTGGCAGGATTCCGGCTGTTTCCCTAACCGAGGCTTCGAATGCGGTAAACAAAATTATTGGTTACGGAATTGACAAGACGCTGGGGAATTGGCGCAACAACCTGACTTTCATCGGTGACGACAAGGATGACAATATTCATGTTGCAGATTCTGAGGCTCTTGCTACTCTTGTGGAAACCAGGAATCCCGAGTTTCAGACTTCCAAAATCTACCTGGATGCCTATCCACTGGTATTCACGCCGGAGGAACGGTATCCGCAAGTCAACGAGGCCATTCGTCGGTCGGTGCAAAATGGTAGCTTGATAGTCAATTACATCGGTCACGCAAGTGAAGACGGTCTTGCACATGAGAGGGTTCTAACGATTCCTGAAATTGATGCCTTTACCAACAAATACAGGTTACCTCTCTTTGTGACAGCCACTTGCGAATTCAGCCGTTGGGACATGACCATGAAAAGATCGGCAGGCGAACATCTGCTGTTTAATCCTTCAGGCGGCGCAATTGCACTATTGTCTGCCACAAGACTCGTCTATTCAGCATCCAATTTCGGGATCAACAAGAGTTTTTTTAACCACGTTTTTGACAGGGATGACCAGGGAGCGCCACTTCGTTTGGGCGATTTAATCAAGATCGTAAAAAACGAAAACAGCGGATCAATCAATACCTTGAAGTTTTGTCTGCTGGGTGACCCTGCTTTGCGGTTGAATTTTCCTGATTACCGCACAAAATGTCTGGACATTAACCACCAATCAGTTGATAAATTTTCAGGAAACCTCTCCCCATTGAGTCTGGTAACCATCGGTGGAGCGCTTATGAACCAGCAGGGCAGAAAGGTGGAGGGACTCAACGGAAACATGATTGCCACCATTTACGATCAGCCGGTCACCAAAAAAACGCTCGGAAACGGGGGAGTCATACCTTTCTCTTATACCCAGCGAGAAAATATAATTTTCAATGGAGATGTTGCTGTCAAAAATGGAGAATTCTCGTACTCTTTCGTAGTGCCTAAAGATGTGAGTTTTAACGAGGAGGCAGGGCTCATCAGATACTATTTTTCAGACGGGAAAGTGGATGGGAATGGCTCGTTTTCAAATATTTATTTTAACGGCTCAGACACAAACCCAATAACAGATGCCAAAGGACCCGAAATAACCCTCTACCTTGAAAATGAAAATTTCAGGGAAGGCGCAAGTGTCTCGCCAAATCCATTGTTGCTCGTTTACCTGAAGGACGACAACGGAATAAATACCACAGGATTTGGTATTGGCCACGACTTGACCCTCGAACTGGATGGAAATACTGCTGCTCCTGTGCTCCTTAATGATTTTTACCAGACAGATCCAGGCACCTGGAAGTCGGGAACAATTCTCTTCCCAATGTCAACGTTGAGCACCGGCTACCATACCTTAAAAGTCAAAGTTTGGGACACAGCAAATAATTCGACTTCTGCAACACTCTCTTTTTATGTGAATAAGAATTTGATAATCAATAGTTTATCCACTTTCCCCAATCCGTTTTCAGATGTAACAAGATTCCTCATTACCCAAAACCGATACGACGAATTGCTGGATGTAAATTTGGAAATACTTGATTTAGCGGGGAGAAAGCTTTACGCATCACACCAGGCACTGGTCTCCCGGGGCTATGAGATCAACGATCTGATCTGGAATCCCAATCAGATGAGCCCGGTTCCGGGCGTTGGCATTTATATTTATAGGATTACTTTGACCGACCACAGCGGTTTTCAAACAAAAAGGACCGGAAGGTTGGTTTGGGAGAAGTGAACTAAAGTGACTAAAGTTATTGTTGCTTCGATGCGATAATGTAATTTTACCCTAACTTTTAGTACTTTAGTCACTTTAGTTCACTTTAGTCACAACTAATCAAAAGAAAATGAGTTTTCGAATTGGTCAGGGTTATGATGTTCATCGGCTTGCAGCAGGCGAAGAGCTCTGGCTGGGCGGTATCCTGATACCCCACGACAAGGGAACAGTGGCCCATTCAGATGGGGATGTACTCCTTCATGCCATCTGCGATGCATTGCTTGGTGCCGTCGGACTGCGAGACATTGGCTACCACTTTCCGGATACGGACAACCAATACAAGAACATAGACAGCAAAAAAATATTGTCAGAGGTAAACAGGTTGGTACTTGAAAAAGGATACAAACTGGTCAATCTGGATGCCACCATTTCTGCCCAACAACCAAAATTGAAAGATTGGATTCCTCAAATGGAAAGTGTTGTGGCTGAAGTTCTTGACTGTACTTCCGACTTGGTAAACATCAAAGCCACCACCACCGAAAAACTTGGATTTGAGGGACGGGAGGAGGGAATTTCAGTGCAGGCCATCGTTCTGTTGGAAAAAGACGAATCGCGTTAATTTTTTGCGCTATCCTAAAAATTAATATAACATATTGTTAACAAGTTCCGTACATTAAGCTGAGCTATTTGTTGAATAACTTGTGTAATTTCACAAAGGTTTGCAAGTCTAATTACAAGTCTAACAAATTAAAAGCAAAAGTATGAGCAAAACAGCATGGATCGTCATAGGTGCCATTTTACTGGCACTTTTTTTGGGAATTAACTGGGGAATAAAAACGGGTAACAACATGGTTGCCATGGAAGAAGGTGTCTCCTCCTCTTGGTCGCAAGTCGAAAATGTGTACCAACGAAGGGCCGATTTGATTCCAAATCTCGTGAATACAGTCAAGGGTTACGCTGCCCATGAGAGCCAGACCTTGACGGCAGTCATTGAAGCCAGGGCCAAAGCAACCTCTGTAACAGTCGATCCGACGAAATTGAATGCGGCCTCGATCCAGCAATTTCAGCAGGCGCAGGGCGGGTTATCTTCCGCATTGTCTAAATTGATGGTCGTCGTTGAAAAGTATCCGGAATTGAAAGCCAACGAAAATTTTCTGAACCTTCAGGCACAATTGGAGGGTACTGAAAATAGAATCACTGTCGAGCGCCAGAAATTTAACCAGGCCGCTCAGGCTTTTAACACCTACATTCGTCTGTTTCCGCAGAGTATGATTGCTTCGATGCGGAATTTTGAGAAGAAAGCCTATTTCGAAGCCGAAAAAGGATCCGAAAAGGCACCAAAAGTGCAATTCTAAGATTGAATGGAGGATGAATCAATGGATAATATTCAATTTAATCCATCCTTCATCCTCCATCCTTCATCATTTTTATAAATCGGATGAGTAAAAATAAATTTCTCTCTAAGGAGGAAGAGTCTAAAATCGTGCAGGCTATTCAGTCGGCCGAGCACCAGACTGGCGGGGAAATTCGTGTCCACATCGAATCAATTTGCAAGGGCAATGTCCTCGATAGGGCCGCGTGGCTTTTCAAATCCTTAAAAATGCACGAGACTGCCCTTCGGAATGGCGTGTTGATTTACCTGTCTACCAGTGACAGGAAATTTGCCATTATCGGTGATGCTGGAATCAATGCAGTGGTGCCTTCAGGCTACTGGGATGATGTCAAGGGTTTGATGATCAATAATTTTCAGAAGGGAGAAATCGTTCAGGGTTTCGTTGTCGGTATTGCGAAGGTAGGGGAGAAGTTGAAAGAATTTTTTCCTTACCAGGATGACGACGTCAATGAACTTCCCGACGAAATATCTTACGGAAAATAAACTTAGCTACACATGAACAACATCAAATACAATCGCAACTTAACACGGTTGTTTCTATTTATAGTCCTTCTTCTCACAGTATTTTTGGCAAATGCCGCGGATGAATTTCCTGTAAGGCCTGATCCGCCCCGATTGGTCAATGATTTTACGGGGATTCTCTCCCAGCAGCAAGTTGGGGCGCTTGAACACAAGTTAGATGCCTTCAACCAGCGTACCTCGACCCAGATTGCCGTGGTGTTGGTGAAGGATCTGTTTGGTTACGACAAGGGCGATTATGCATTTCAACTCGCCGAAAAATGGGGCATCGGACAAAAAGGAAAAAACAATGGCATCCTCATTCTGGTTAAACCAAAATCCGACAATGGAGAAACCGGAAAGATCTTTATTGCCGTTGGTTACGGGTTGGAAGGGGCTGTTCCCGATATCACAGCCCGAAAGACCATCATCTCGGCCGAGATGTTGCCAAGTTTCAAGGTAAATGATTATTACACAGGGCTCGACCGTGCCACCTCGGTACTCATGTCGCTGACAGCCGGAGAGTTTACTGCCGATCAATATGACAAGAAGGTTGACAAGAAATCGGTCTTCCCGGGGTTTGGATTGTTGCTCATTATTTTTGTCGTTTTTATGCTGTTCAACAGAAACCGTTACCGGTCTGTTGGAGCCGATGGCACTGCTGGCAGTCTGCTCGGTTCCTTCTGGCTGATGAGCATGTTAGGTGGTCGTGGCGGCGGAGGCTCCTGGAGTGATTTCTCCGGAGGTGGCGGTGGCGGCGACTCTGGCTTTGGAGGATTTGGCGGCGGCGGCTTCGGCGGCGGCGGTGCCGGAGGAGAGTGGTAGCAATGAACTGATATAAAAAAAAGCCCCACCGGGGCTTTTTTTTATGCTATTTCTTCATCCTGATGCGTTGCGATGTCTTTGTCGACCAGGATTCTTCCACAGTATTCACAGACAATAATCTTCTTCCGGGAGGCAATATCAAGCTGGCGCTGAGGAGGAATCTTGTTAAAACAGCCACCACACGCATCACGCTGTACGGTAACTACCGATAGTCCATTTCTGGCATTCTTCCTGATTTTGTTAAATGCAGTCAGCAAACGCTCTTCGATAAGGGTGGCAATCTTGGCAGTTTTGGCTTTGAGCAGATCCTCTTCGACAGCCGTCTCAGCAGTGATCTCCTCCAACTCTTTTTTCTTGCGCACGAGGTCTTCTTCGCGCTCTTTGTGCAGTAAATTGGATGCATCCAACAACTCCTGCTTGCTCTTAACCTCCACAGAATATTCCTTGATCCGTTTTTCTGCCAACTCTATCTCCAGGTTCTGAAACTCCATCTCCTTCGAAATTGAATCGAACTCACGGTTGTTACGCACATTCTCCTGCTGCTCCTTGTATTTGTCGATCTTGGTCTTGGAATCCTTGATCTCTAATTTCTTGTTGGCAACAGCCGTGTTGAGGTTCTTGATCTCGTCCTGCAGGTTGGAAAGACGGGTTTTCAATCCGACGATCTCATCTTCAAGATCCTGCACCTCCAAGGGTAATTCACCACGCAGGGTGTTGATTTTATCGATTTCTGAAACAACAGTTTGCAGTTCATAAAGCATTTTCAATTTCTCCTGGACTGAAACTTCTTTGCCTTCGGTTGTTTTGTTTATTTCTAACGACATATCCGCAATATTTTGATTTTACTTTCGTTCAAAGGTAAGAAACCGGGTTGGTTTTTACATCCGACAAACGGAGTGCAAATGTAGGGAATTTTTTTAAAACTATCTCTTTTAAAACCTCTTTCGTAAATTGTTCGCTCTCATAATGTCCAATGTCAGCCAGAACGATCTTTTGACCTGCTTCAAAGAAGTCGTGGTATTTGAAATCGGCTGAAACAAACAGCTCTGCTCCGGCCACGATTGCCTTCGAAACAAGGAAACTGCCCGATCCGCCACAGACGGCAATCCTGCTTATTTCTCTGTCAAGCAACGCAGTATGTTTGATCGTGCCACAATTGAAAAGCCGTTTGATTTCGTTCAAAAGCACCACCTCGCCACAAGGATGTTCCAAATCGCCGATCATGCCCAATCCAACGGATGCCAATTCATTTTCGAGAGGAATTAAATCGTAAGCCACCTCTTCGTAGGGATGGGAAATTTTTAGTGCCGACAGTACCCTGGAGGTCAGGTGACGGGGGACCAACGTCTCAAGCCGGAGCTCAGGTTCTGTGTGCAGCTCCCCTCTGGCGCCAACAAATGGTTGACTCTCTTTATTTCCCCTGAAAGTTCCATTGCCGGTGGTGCTGAAACTACATTGGTCATAGTTTCCCAGACTGCCTGCACCCGCCGAGAAGAGTGCCGCCCTGACCTCTTCGAATTGCTTCTCAGGTACATAAGTGACAAGTTTCAACAATTGATTTGAAACGGGTGACAGAACCCTGCAATTTTTAATTCCTATTTTCTCACAAATTTTTGAATTGACTCCTCCGGTGATGCTATCCAGATTGGTGTGTGCCGCATAAATGGCCAAATCGTGACGGATCGCTTTCAGGATGCAACGCTCTACATCATTGTTGCCGGTAAGACGCTTGATTCCCTTGAAGATTAAAGGATGATGGCTGATAATCAAGTTGCAGCCAAGGGTGATGGCCTCATCGATGACAGCTTCCGTAACATCAATGGTGACCAGTGCGGCCAATATATCACAGTTTCTATCGCCAAGAATCAGCCCTGCATTGTCGTAGGATTCCTGGTAAGCAAGTGGGGCTATGGATTCGAGATGTTCGACGATTGTCTGAAGGAGCATTTTGTCTGTTTCTCTTTGTGTGCCGGGCAAGAAGTACCGGATTACAAAATTTCTTTGATCTCTTCCAGGTATTTCTTGATTTCCTGAAGCTTTTGCACAATTTCGAAATTGTGCTCCGTTTCATCCTTGTTCTCCTTGATCTTAGCCTTGGCTCCCTTCAGGGTCATCCCGCGGTCTTTCACCAAATGGTTGATGAGTGCAAGGTGGTCGATGTCTTCCTGGGTGTAAAACCGATTGCCTTTCTTGTTCTTGAAGGGTTTGATGGTGTCAAACTCTTTTTCCCAGAAGCGCAGGGCGGAGGGTGCCAAATTGAATTTTTCAGCCACTTCGCTGATGGAAAAATAGAGCTTCTCTGCTTTTGGTGCCTTGTATCCCACGGTAATAGCTTTTAAAGATTAGTCGAAACTTTGTCCCATATTGGTCGAAATAGAGATCATCTTCTCGTATTCTGCCGGATTAAGATCCTGGAAGTAATAGTTTTGCGGATTGACTTTTTGTCCATTTTTCATCACTTCGTAGTGAAGATGAGGTGCCGTCGAGGCACCCGAACTGCCAATAAAGCCAATCACATCGCCTCTGCTGATCTGCTGACCCTCCTTCACATTCGTTCTGAGCAAGTGTCCGTAAAGGGTCTCGTAGCCGTAACCATGGTCGATGAGTACGGTGTTGCCGTACCCGGAATTCCGTCCAACCTCTTTGACGATGCCATTGCCAGTTGCAAAAACGTCTGTTCCGGTAGGTGCGGTGAAATCCATGCCGTAGTGGAACCTGGGGATCCTGTAGATGGGATGCATGCGCATGCCCCAGCCTGAGGCTGTTCGTTTCAAATCTTTGTTGGAAACGGGCATGATGGAAGGAATGCTGGCGAGCATCTTCTCCTTGCCAAGCGCCATTTTTACCACTTCATCGTATGATTTTGACTGCACATAGACCTGTTTGGAAAGGATATCCAATTTTTTGGCTACCGAAATGATTAATTCGGAATTGTCCATGCTCTCCAGTTTGGTATAACGGTTGGCACCTCCAAACCCGGCCATTCTCACGGCGGAAGGAATAGGGTTGGCTTCGAAGATAACCCTGTAGATGTTGTCATCGCGCATCTGAATGTCCTCCATTGCTTTGGTGATCTTCTCAATGTCCTTGTTCATCAGATTGTATTGGGACAACAACTGCTGGTTCTCTCGCTTTAACTGCTTGGTAACAGGAGTCTCAAAAAATTGAAGGAAGATGAAGAAGAAGATAATTCCGGAAACAATCCCTGTTGACAAATAGCCCAAAGTCCTTTTGATCAGTGAACGGACATTGCGTTCGATCTTGTCAAAACTTAGGGTGTCGGGATTGAATCTGTAATTGGTAATGCCCATTCTAAATGATTTATTTTGAACTGAGGTAGGCCAAAATTAATGAAATAATCTAATTTTGCAACGATTTTACCGCCTGCTGATGCGTCGACAGGCGGTAAAATTAGATTATTTAAAGGCATTTGGCCAATCAGGCGCTGAAGTTAGGTGCCATTTAATTGTTTTTAACATTTTTCTACCATGGATTCTAAACAGATACGCGAAGCTTTTTTGGATTTTTTTGCATCCAAAACCCATCAGATCGTTCCATCGGCTCCGATGGTTGTAAAAAATGATCCAACCCTGATGTTCACAAATGCCGGCATGAACCAGTTCAAGGATATTTTCCTTGGGAATGCACCCGTGAAGAGTCCCCGAATTGCCGATACCCAGAAATGTTTGCGCGTATCCGGAAAGCACAACGATCTCGAAGAGGTCGGCCACGACACCTACCACCATACCATGTTCGAGATGCTTGGCAATTGGTCGTTTGGCGATTATTTCAAAAATGAGGCCATCGATTGGGCCTGGGAACTACTGGTAGGTCGTTTCAATATACCTGTCGACCGGCTTTATGCCACTGTTTTTGAAGGTGATGCGAAAGATGGAGTTCCGGTCGATTCTGAAGCCCTTGCCTTGTGGAAGAAATACCTTCCGGAAAATCAGATCCTGTTTGGCAACAAAAAGGACAACTTCTGGGAAATGGGCGACAGTGGCCCATGCGGACCCTGTTCCGAAATCCATGTAGACATTCGAAACGATGATGAGCGTTCAAAAATCCCCGGTAGGGCACTGGTGAACGAAAGTCATCCGCAGGTCATCGAAATTTGGAATCTTGTCTTCATACAGTTCAACCGCAAGGCCAATGGTCAATTGGAGGAACTTCCTGCCAAACACGTCGATACGGGGATGGGATTTGAGCGACTCTGTATGGTGCTTCAAAAGAAACAATCCAATTACGATACCGATGTCTTTCAGCCGGTCATTACCGAACTGGGATATTTGGCCGGAAAAAAATATGGCGAGAATGAGAAATCGGATATTGCCATGCGTGTCATTGCCGACCACATTCGTGCCATCGCCTTCGCCATTACCGACGGGCAATTGCCTTCGAACAACAAAGCCGGTTACGTCATCCGCCGCATTTTGCGCAGAGCCGTTCGATACGGATACACTTTTCTCGGTTTCCGGAAACCCTTCATGCACCAGCTGATCAAGGTATTGGCTGACCAGATGGGGACTGCCTTCCCGGAGTTGAACAAACAGCAGGATTTGGTAACCAAGGTGATCCGTGAAGAGGAAGACTCCTTCCTGCGCACCCTTGAGACCGGGATCAGAATGTTGGAAAATATTATGGCCGTCGCCAGGAAAAATGGCCAAAGCGAAATAAATGGAAATGTCGCTTTCGAATTGTATGATACTTACGGATTTCCGCTCGACCTCACAGAACTGATCCTGCGCGAAGAGTCATTTACGGTCAATAGGGAGCAGTTTGAAACGGCAATGGAAGAGCAGAAAAATCGCTCCAGAAATGCAACACAACTCGAGACCGGCGACTGGATTGAGATTCGTCCTTCACTTGAAAGCGAATTTGTCGGCTATGACCAGACAGAATCGGAATTAAAAATTTGTCGTTACAGGAAGGTGAAAGACAAAAAGGGCGAATATTTTCAGCTCGTCTTCGATGCAACACCTTTCTATGCCGAATCTGGCGGACAGATAGGAGATACAGGCTTCCTGGAAGCTGATGGATCCAAATTGCCCATCTTCGACACTGTCAAGGAGAATGGATTGACCGTTCATCTTGCCAAGCAACTTCCAGCAGATCCATCCGTCACCTTCACAGGACAGGTAGACAGGAACAAACGCTTGGCAACCGCCGGCAACCACACAGCTACCCACTTGCTCGATCACGCACTCAGAGAGATATTGGGCACACACATCGAACAGAAAGGTTCCCTGGTTACCCCCGATTCCCTGCGATTCGACTTTTCTCATTTTCAGAAGGTCTCTGAAGAAGAGTTAGAGCAAATCGAAAAAAGTGTCAATGAGCTGATTCGTAGCAATGCCAAAAGAGATGAACGCCGGGAGGTTCCAATGGCTGAAGCAGAGCAGTTGGGTGCCATCGCCCTTTTTGGTGAAAAGTATGGCGACAAGGTTCGTGTCATTAAATTTGGTGAATCCATCGAACTTTGCGGTGGAATCCATGTTGGCGCAACAGGCGAAATTGGCCAGTTCGTCATCGTTTCCGAAGGATCTATCTCGGCGGGTGTCAGAAGAATTGAGGCCATTACCGGTGCCAGGGCGGAAGCACTCTTAAGAAACAAGTTGAAATTAACCAAGGAATTAGCTTTTCTCCTAAACAATCCCGCAGATTTGAAGGTGGCAGTTGAACAGTTGCTGCAGAAGGTGAGCTTATTGAACGGGCAGGTTGAGACTTATAAGAAGGAGGAGGCATCCGGTTTGAAAAAAGAGCTGCTCAAACAGATTTCATTGGTGAATGGGATCAACTTCCTGGCAAGCAAGCTGCCGCTTGATGATGCTGGAATGATCAAAGACCTGGCTTTCCAGCTAAAAGGCGAAGTGGAGAATCTGTTTCTCGTTTTCGCTGCAGAAATCGAAGGAAAGGCTTCTGTTCATGTCATGATAGCAGATAATTTGGTCAGTGAGCGGGGTCTGCATGCAGGAAACATCGTTCGTGATCTGGCCAAATTGGTGGATGGCGGCGGCGGCGGTCAGCCATTTTATGCCAGTGCCGGCGGAAAGAACCCCAAAGGAATAAACGAACTTCTTGCGAAGGCAAAAGAGTATATTTAAAAATGCATGAGAAAAAAATATCAAGTTGATTGAGTCCTGCATTAAATACCACTAACAACCGGATACTATCTATCGATCTGTTTGGCGGGTTTGCCATTTTTTGAATGATTGTGGACAACTGGCTGTGTCATTTCATTATTTATTCCGCGAAAGAAAATGGCCAACTTTCAGCACGTAATGGTTTTTAAATTAATTTTATCATTCACAAATAAGATAGAAATTCAAATCCAAATCCAAATCAATTGACTTATGGAAAAGTTTAAACTTTTGGCGATTGCGCTTTCTGTTACCTCATTGTTCTTTTTTACCTCATGTTCCAATAGCTCGAAACCTGCATCTGAAATCAAAAAGGTTGCTGCCTTTGATGTATCCACGATGGATAAATCAGTTCAGCCATGTGCGGATTTTGATGGCTTTGTCAACGGTAACTGGAAGAAAAACAACCCCATACCCGGAACAGAAATGTCCTGGGGTTCCTTCAATATTTTGGATAAAGAGACCAGAGAGTTGAAGATCAAAGGAATAGTCAATGATTTGCTGACACAGAATAGTCTGGCAAAAGGGACTGAGGCACAGCAGATAACCGATTATTATAGATCCTACATGGATACCGTTGTCATCGAAAAACGGGGCATTTCTCCAATCACATCTTTGCTGGATAAGATTTTATCGGCGAAGGATAATTCAGAAGTGATTGCCATTTCGGGAGAATTGGATCAATTGGGCATCGGCGGACCTTTTTCCGTCGGTGTTGGTGCTGATGACCGGAACAGTACCATGAATGCAGTCTTTATGGGACAAGGTGGTTTGTCGCTGGGGGATCGCAACTATTATGAGAACAAGGATTCTTCCTTGGTCAAAATCCGGGCAGAATTTGTAAAGCATGTCGACACGATGTTTTCGCTGGCAGCATGGAAGGAGGTCGATCCGGGTAAAACGATCCTCGACTTCGAAACTCGTCTGGCATTGATTCAACTTAAAAATTTTGAAATGCGCGATCCTGTGAAGATGTACAATAAAATTGCCTATCCGGAGCTTCAGCTGCTGGCACCCGCGATTAACTGGAATGGTTATTATCAAAATTTTGGTGTGAAAACTGATACTGTCATCGTTCATGACAAAAATTATTTGAAAAATCTGAATCAACTCCTGGCAGGCACCTCTATTGATTTGCTGAAAATCTATTATCGCTGGCATCTGCTTTCCCACTATGCCAATTTATTGCCTTATGCCTTTTATAGTGAGTCTTTCCATTTTTACAATACGATAATGTATGGGGTGAAAAAGCAACGGCCACGCGAAGAACGTGCCATTATCAGTGTAAACAACCGTTTGGGAATGCCGTTAGGGAAACTATTTGCAGCTAAATATTTTCCTGAGTCTTCGAAGAAAAAGGTATCTGAGATGATCGAAAATGTTCGCACAACTTACCGCGGTCGAATTGAAAAACTATCGTGGATGAGTGCTCCCACCAAGCTAAAAGCAAAGGAAAAGCTGGCAGCCTTTACATGGAAGATTGGTTATCCCGACACCTGGAAAGACTATTCGACCATCGACATACAACCTGACAAGCTTTTTGAAAACAGCATAAACATAACCTTGTGGGGACATCGTGACATGTTGGCCAAAGTTGGGAAACCGGTGGATAAAAAGGAGTGGGGCTTGTCGCCGCAAACCATCAATGCGTACAACAATCCAACCAGCAACGAGATCGTCTTTCCTGCAGCGATCCTTCAACCCCCATTCTTTAACCCGGATGCCGATGATGCCATCAATTATGGTGGAATCATCGCCGTGATAGGTCACGAAATTACCCATGGATTTGACGATCAGGGAGCAAAATATGATGGTACCGGCAATTTACGAAACTGGTGGACTCCTGCCGATTCCGCGAATTTTGCCGCACTTGGTAAAAAAATGGAAAACTATTTTGCCCCCATCGAGGTTACGAAAGGATTCAAGATTGACGGCAAACTGACATTGGGTGAGAATATTGCGGATCTGGGTGGATTGACCCTTGGCTATTATGCATTGGAAAAATCACTGGAGGGCAAAAAGCGGCCTGAGCCAATTGACGGATTTACTCCTGAACAACGTTTTTTCCTGGGTTGGGCGCAGGTTTGGCGTGAAAATATAACCAATGAGAGTCTGATCAGTCAGGTTCAGACAGATCCACATTCACCTGCCCGATGGAGAATCAACACCCCACTTTCTTTATTGAAGGAATTTAATGATGCTTTTGGCTGCAAAGGAGCAACATCAGATTCCATGAGGATAGTTATTTGGTAGGTGTATCTTGAAAAATCCACTTTTACATTCGAAAGGTTCATTCTAAATAACTGTATTGCTGTCAGATTTTCCATGGGAAGTCTCACAGGCAGCCGGAACCGCCTTGGGCGATTCTGAGGAATAGCTACTTTTATGGGAAAAAAATTCCATGGAGCTAACACGAACTTTCGACCTTCTCGATTATTGTCTTGCCAATGTATCGCGCGAAGATGCAGTAGCCGGAAAACAGGGTACACAATGGGTTAAATACAGCACGGAACAGTTTGCCAGAAATGCAGAATTGCTAGCCTATGGGCTCATGTCTCTAGGTATTCAGAAAGGCGACAGGGTCTCAACAGTTAGTGGCAATCGACCTGAATGGAGTTTTGTCGACATGGCTCTCTCCATGACTGGTGCCGTTCATGTGCCTGTGTATCCAACAATCAGTGAAGAAGAGTACAGTTACATATTCAACCATGCGGAGATTCGATTCCTCTTTGTCTCCGACGAAAAGCTTTACAACAAGCTCTCCCCAGTGGTGGTCGAGGTTGTCAGCCTCGAGAAAATATTTACTTTCAACGACGTAAATGGTGCCGAAAACCTTGCTGTGCTGCTACAGCTGGGTGAAAAAAATGAACAGGTGCTTCGTCCCAAATTGCAGGAGATCAAAAACAGCATCCATGAAGAGGCGATGGTTACGATGATTTATACTAGCGGGACTACAGGTATTCCAAAGGGAGTCATGCTATCGCACAGGAACCTTGTCTCCAACTTTAAAACTTGTTCCTTCCATTTTGCCCTGGGATTGGGCCATCGTTCTGTATCATTTCTACCACTTTGCCACATTTTCGAACGTACTGTCAACTATGTCTTCATGTACCGGGGCATTGGTATCTATTATGTAGAGAGTCTTCCTCAGATCGTTCAGTCGATCAAGGAGGTAAAACCACATATTTTCACTGCGGTGCCACGGCTGATGGAAAGTGTCTACGATGGGATCATGGCCAAGGGTAAGCTTCTGACCGGCATCAAGAATAAATTGTTCTTCTGGGCTGTGGATCTGGGAAAGGATTTTGAATTCAACAAAAAGGTGGGAATCGGCAAAAGAATAAAAATGAAAATTGCCGACAAACTCATCTACTCGAAATGGCGCGCCGGTCTTGGTGGAAATATCCAGTTGATGGTATCGGGAGGAGCCCTTTTACAGTCAAGAATAGCCCGGGTTTTTAGTGCTGCAGGTTTGACCGTTCTGGAAGGTTATGGCCTCACCGAAACATCTCCGGTCATTGCTGTGAGCAATGCCGTTACCGGAGAGATAAAAATAGGTACCAACGGCCCGGTTATCAAGGGCGTGGAGGTGAAGATTGCCGAAGATGGTGAAATTCTGGCGAGAGGACCCAACCTGATGATGGGCTATTACAAGGAACCCGCACTCACGCACGAGGTCATTGATGCTGAAGGTTGGTTTCATACAGGCGATGTGGGTATCCTTGATGAAGGTAAGTTTTTGAAGATTACCGACCGCAAGAAGGAGATATTCAAACTTTCAGGTGGAAAATACATCGCTCCTCAGTTGATTGAAAATAAGTTGAAGGAGTCGGTTCTGATTGAGCAGGCCATCGTCATTGGCAACCACGAGAAATTTGCCAGCGCCCTGATCTCACCTAATTTTGTCTACCTTCACGAATGCTGCAATGAGCATAATATTTTATTTAACGACAATGCAGACTTGATCACCCAACCAGAGGTGATGGCCATGTTCCAGTCAGAAGTGAAGGAGATTAACAAGACGCTTGGACAGCACGAGGAGATCAAACGCTTCAGGTTGGTCTCAGAATCGTGGTCAGCAGCATCCGGAGAGCTTTCGCAGACCTTAAAATTGAAGCGTAAAGTGCTCGAACAAAAATACAGTGGCTTAATTGAAGAAATTTTTGCCTCTTCCAGAGAGGATTGATTCGTAAAAAACATATTTTTGCCCCGTTGGTTGACAACATTAAACTTTTCGAATTTAATAGTTGATCCTTCTATGGATAAATATTTAATAACGGGAGCCACAGGGAATGTAGGACTCAATACAGTCAGATTTCTGCTGAACCAAGATGAGAAGGACTTTCAGGTCGTGGCAGCTGTGCGCGATCTCGACAGGGCAGAAAAGATCACTGACATGGAGGGAGCTCAACTCGTAAAATTCGAATTTGACGAACCAAATACCTATGCAGCTGCACTCAAGGGTGTTAGTAAGTTATTACTAATCAGGCCAAATCAAGTATCCGATGTGTCCAAACACATCTTTCCTTTTTTGGATGAGGTGGCGAAATCAGATGTGAAGCATCTTGTCTTCATTTCGATTGTGGGCGCCGAACGAAGCCGTATTTTTGCCAATCACCGCATAGAGACACATCTCAAAAAGATGACTATTCCCTCCACCATCATTCGCCCCTCTTTGTACATGCAGAATCTTATGTCGCTGCACGGTCAGGATATCAAATTGAATGACAGGATATTTATACCGGCCGGAGCCGGAATGGTGAACTATGTTGATGCCCGGGATGTAGCAAGATTGGTGGTTGAACTACTCAGAAATCCGGGACATGAGGGCAAAGAATATGAAATTTGCGGTCCTGAACCGATGGATTTTTACAAGATAGCTACCCTTTTCTCCAAGGAATTGGGCAGGGAAATCAGGTACGCTCGTCCACTTACCATCAAATTCATCCGTCAAAAGATGCATGAGAAAAAGGGAATGCCTTTCATAGTAACGCTCTCCTTGCTTTACGGGGCTGCAAGAAATGGCAAAATGGGGCATGTATCAGATGTTTTCAAGGAGCTTACTGGTAGAGAGCCAAGTCATTTGGTAGATTTTATTCACGAAAACAGATCCTTCTGGGAGAAGTAATTTGATTTGATCGTAAAAAGTTGAAAGAATCTTTTGCCGGAATAATTTAATGTATATCTTTGCACCGCATTTAAATAAGGTGCCATAGCTCAGTTGGTAGAGCAACGGACTGAAAATCCGTGTGTCCCTAGTTCGATTCTTGGTGGCACCACGAAAGGGTAAAGAGCAATCTTTGCCCTTTCTCATTTTTAGCTATATTTGGCGACCTGATAAATTTGTATGGAATACAACACAACGACCTTACCCAACGGGATCCGGCTGATCCATGCAACTGTTGATTCACCCGTGGCCCACTGCGGCGTGGTCATCAATACCGGCTCACGCGATGAAGATCCTTCGCAGCAGGGTATGGCACATTTTATTGAGCATACCATCTTCAAGGGGACTGCAAAACGAAAAGCATACCACATTATCAGCCGGCTCGAAGATGTAGGGGGTGAGATGAATGCCTATACCTCCAAGGAGGAGACCGCTATCCATGCCTCCTTCCTCTGCGAATATTACGAGCGCGCCATCGAATTGTTCAGTGATATTCTGATTGACAGCACTTTCCCAGAGAAAGAGTTGAAAAAGGAGCAGGAGGTAATCGTCGACGAAATCAACTCCTACAACGATTCTCCTTCTGAATTGATTTTCGATGAATTTGAGGAGCTGATCTACGAAGGTCACCCAATGGGCCGAAGCATCCTGGGTACACCCGAGCTTGTCAGGAGCTTTGCGTCTGACGATATTCGCGGCTTTATAGAAAAGAACTACCATACAGATCAGATGGTGATCTGCTCGGTGGGAAACATTCCTGGTAAGAAATTCTTTCACCTGGCCATGCGTTATTTTGCAAGATTGTCGCCAAATAGGAGACCCGGAGGTCGGAGCAGGTTTTCGACTTATCTTCCCAAACTAAAAAAAGTTGAGAAGGGAACTTTTCAGGCACATTGTATCATCGGCGGAGAGGCTTTTGATGTCTATCATCCCGACAGGCTGCGACTTGTATTGCTCAACAGCATCTTGGGGGGGCAATCCGGCAATTCGAGGCTGAACCTGAGTTTGCGTGAACGAAATGGCATTGCTTACAACCTCGAATCATCCTACACGGCCTATACCGATACCGGGACTTTGACCATCTATTTTGGAACAGACAGTGAAAATCTGGATCGTGCCTTGACACTTATCGACAAGGAGATCAAACTTCTGCAGCACAAGGCACTCGGCGGACTTCAACTCAGCAAGGCTAAAAAACAGTTGATCGGACAATTGGCCATGTCGCAGGAGAATCACGAAGACCTCATGCTGGCCATCGGTAAGAGCATGCTCGTTTTTAACAAAGTGGAGAGTCTTGAGGATATCTACAGGAAAATAGGTGAAATTTCGGCTTTGCAGTTGATGGATGTCGCCAACAGGGTGCTCGATTCAAGGAAATTGTCGACTTTGATCTACCACTAATGAACATGGAGCAACAACTCGAAAATTATATCCTCGCGCACACCGTCGAAGAGGACCCCCTGCTCGGCAGGTTGTACCGCGAAACCTATCTCCGCCTCGTCAACGGTCGCATGTGTTCGGGTCATCTCCAGGGCAGTATCCTGACATTTCTAAGTCGGATGATAGCTCCCCGCAGAATTCTTGAGATCGGAACTTATACCGGCTATTCGGCCATTTGCCTGGCCAAAGGACTTGCCCCCAACGGAATGCTCCATACCATCGAAATCAACGATGAACTTGAAGAATTTGCGGCAAGCTTTTTTGCAGAAGCCGGATTGCAGGATCAGATCGTTCAGCATGTCGGTGACGCAACAGTCATGGTCCCGAAATTGGATGAAAAATTCGAACTGGCCTTTCTGGATGGAGACAAGCGTCAGTATCTTTCTCAATATGAGCTTATTCTGCCAAAGATGACGGCCGGAGGGTTGATAATTGCCGACAATACCCTTTGGGGAGGTAAGGTGGTTGGGAAAATCGAACCGAACGACGAACAAACCATTTCTATTCTGGCTTTCAATGATTTCGTAAAAAATGATCGCCGCGTTATGGCCACCATTCTTCCCATTCGTGATGGCATGACACTCTTGCAAATCACCTAAAGTCTCCTCCCCCCGGTATCACTTTTTCCCAATTTTCATTCTTTCTTCTCCTCAGATTTCCGTAACTTATGGTGTTCTGAAATTGAAAGTTATGAAAGAAGATTTTCTCCATTTTCTCTGGAAAAACAGTCTGTTTGAGCCTGCTTCCCCGTATACCAACGAAGGCGATCGGGTAGAGGTCATCTCAGCGGGAAGGCACAACATTCATGCCGGTCCCGATTTTTTTGATGCCCGAATCCGGATAGGCAAGACCCTCTGGGCGGGAAATGTCGAAATCCACCTCAAGGCCTCAGATTGGAACCGGCATGGTCACCAGGCTGATCCGCTTTATGGCAATACCATCCTGCATGTGGTAAAAGAAAACGATGTTGCCGTAAAAAACAGTGCAGGAGCAAGCATCCCAACCATCGTCATTGGTTGGCCACTGTGGATCGAATACAACTACAATTCCTTGATGCAGCAACATGATTGGGTCAATTGCGCTTCACAGCTTAAAAATGTTGACAGATTCAGGATCCGCTTCTTCCTCAATGGATTGGCTGTTGAGCGCCTTCAGCAGAAAATTGAAGTGATCGAAAAACGGCTGGAAAGTTCAGCTTTGAATTGGAACGAGACATTTTACCATTTTCTGGCAAGGAGTTTCGGATTTCGCCAAAATGGTGATCCCTTCGAGATGCTGGCAAGATCCTTGCCCTTATCCATCCTGCAACGGCACCAGGATCAACTTCTTCAGCTGGAAGCACTCTTGTTCGGTCAGGCAGGGTTACTTCATGACTCCCTTTTGTTTGACGAGTATCCACTCTTGCTGCGAAACGAGTACAAATTTCTTGCTTCCAAATATGGACTCAAACCAATGGCAGGTCACCTTTGGAAATTCATGCGGATGCACCCTTTGAATTTTCCATCGATCCGGATGGCACAATTTGCAGGCGTCATTCATAATTTTAATTCGCTCTTTTCCAGCCTGATTCAACTGAATAGTCTGGAGGAATACCGTTGTGTCTTCAGGGCAGTGACCTCCACTTACTGGGACAATCACTACACCTTTCACAAATTGTCGAAGTACCAGAAAAAGGGGATGGGGGAGGACTCCTTCCTGCTTATCCTGATCAATGTAGTGGTTCCATTTCTTTTCCTCTACGGAGAAAGGCAGAACAAACAGGAACTCAAAGAACACGCACTGAAGCTAATGGAGGAACTTCCGGCAGAAAGCAATACCATCCTCCGGCACTGGTGCTCCTCCGGCATACAGGCTTGCAACGCCCTCGAATCACAGGCGTTGATTCACCTGCATCACCAATATTGTGAACCCCGCCGGTGTCTGACCTGTACGATTGGGCAGCGGTTGATTACTCACTGTCGGTAAAATACTCCAAACTCCATGTACTTTACCCCTCAAATAAAAGAATAAAAGCCACTTGCAAGTAACATGATTATTCTGTAATTTCGCCACCAATTAATGCCCCACCGTTGTGATCGAACTCGAATTCTGCGGAGTGGCTATTGTATCATTGATAAAACAATTTGTTATGTATTTGAATCCTGAAGTTAAAAAGACATTTTTCGAGAAGTTTGGCAAGAGTGCTACCGATACAGGTACCTCCGAAGGACAGATTGCCCTCTTCTCACACCGAATCAATCACCTGACAGAGCACTTGAAATTGAACAAGAAAGATTTCAGTACCCAGCGTGCCCTGATCTCCATGGTAGGAAAAAGACGCTCTTTGCTCGATTACCTGAAACGCAAAGACATTGAACGCTACCGTGCCATCATCAAAGAATTGAATCTTCGTAAATAAGCGAACAACCTCAAAAGGCAATTTTCGGATTGCCTTTTTTGCATCATTCAATTCCGCTCCCCCTGTTCGAAAAAGAAAACAATTTAAAGTTTTACGAAATTATGTATAAAGTTATTAATAAGACGATTGACCTGGGTGATGGAAGAATTATCCAGATCGAGACCGGTAAACTGGCCAAGCAAGCCGACGGTGCAGTGGTCGTGAAGATGGGTGATACCATGTTGCTGGCAACTGTTGTTTCCGCCAATGAAGCGGCTGCGAATGTTGATTTCATGCCATTATCTGTCGATTACCGCGAGAAATTCTCTGCTGCGGGAAGATTTCCGGGTGGATTCATGAAGCGGGAGGCTCGTCCTTCTGATGATGAAATTCTGATAGCACGTCTCGTTGACAGAGCGCTGCGTCCACTTTTCCCGGATGATTACCACGCTGAAACGGCCGTCATGATCACCCTGATCTCCTCCGGTAAGAACGAAATGCCCGATTCATTGGCTGGATTGGCTGCCTCCGCCGCCATCGCAGTTTCAAATATACCCTTCAATGGTCCCATCTCCGAAGTTCGTGTTGCACGCATCAAGGGGGCATTTGTCCTGAATCCTTCTGCCGAGCAGTTGTCAGAAGCCGATATTGACATCATGGTAGGTGCCTCTTACGACAACATCATGATGGTGGAAGGCGAAATGGATGAAGTCTCCGAAGCAGAAATGCTCGAAGCCATCAAAATTGCGCACGATAACATCAAGATCCACTGCAAGATACAGGAAGAGCTGGCAGCCGAAGTAGGTGTCGTCAAACGCACCTATTGCCATGAGGAAAACGATGAAACATTGCGTGCAGAGATTTGGAAAGCAACTTACGACAAAGTTTACGAAGTTGCCCGCAACCTGATCAACGACAAGCATCTTCGTTATGCATCCTTTGCCAAGGTAAAAGAAGATTTTACAGTGGCTTACAGCGAAGGCAAAGAGGCAGGAGCGGTCAACAAGACCTTGATCGGGAAATATTACCATGATGTCGAGAAAGAGGCCATGCGTCGCATGATCCTGGATGAAGGAATTCGTCTGGACGGTAGATCTACCACCGAAATTCGGGCAATTTGGGGCGAGGTCGATTACCTGCCGGGATCTCACGGTTCCTCCATCTTTACCCGCGGTGAAACACAATCTCTGAGCAGCGTCACACTGGGTACGAAAATGGACGAGAAAATCATCGACAACGTTACCTTCAAAGGAAAAGAACGCTTCCTGCTGCACTACAACTTCCCACCATTCAGCACGGGTGAATCCAAAACACCAAGGGGATTGTCGCGTCGCGAAATCGGTCATGGAAACCTGGCCCATCGTGCGTTGAAGAGAATGATCCCCGAAGGATTCCCTTACATCGTAAGGATCGTTTCTGATATCCTGGAATCCAATGGATCTTCCTCAATGGCTACTGTTTGCGCCGGTACAATGGCCATGCTCGATGCAGGTATCAACATGAAACGCCCCGTTTCCGGGATCGCCATGGGACTGATCACCGATAAAAATTCAAGCAAATTCGCAGTACTTTCTGATATACTTGGTGACGAAGATCACCTTGGTGACATGGATTTTAAAGTCACAGGAACCGAAAAAGGAATAACGGCTACCCAAATGGACATCAAGGTCGACGGTTTGTCGTACGAAGTACTGGCCAAAGCCTTGCAGCAAGCCAAAGAGGGCCGCGAACACATCCTGGGCAAAGTGCTCGAAGTGATCAGTATCCCACGTGAGGACTACAAACCAAATGTTCCCCGTATTGTGAAGATGACCATTCCAAAGGATATGATTGGACCAGTTATTGGACCCGGTGGAAAAATTATACAACAAATTCAGGCTGATACGAAGGCCACCATCGCCATCGAAGAGATCGATGACATGGGTTATGTTGAGATCAGCGCTCCCGATAAATCATCGATCGACGCTGCGGTTGCACGCATCCGCGCCATCGTAGCCCTTCCGGAACCCGGAGAAATCTATGAAGGAAAGGTGAAGTCAATCGTTCAGTTCGGCGCTTTTGTTGAAATTATGCCGGGCAAAGAGGGATTGCTGCATGTGTCTGAGTTCGACTGGAAAAGAATAGAAAAACCCGAAGATGTGCTCAGCGTGGGTGACATCGTGAAGGTGAAATTGTTGGAAGTGGAACAACGGACGGGGAAACTGAAACTCTCCATGAAGGCACTCATGCCAAAACCGGAAGGTTTTGTCGAAAGGGAACAAGGTCGTGGCGACAGAGATCATGGTCGTGGCGACAGGGATCATGGACGCGGTGACAGAGACTTTGGACGTAACGAAAGACCCCCTTTTCAAGGTGAGGAGCGGAAGGCACCTTCGCACAGCCACTCTCTGCGCAAACCAAATCAGGAATAAAAAATTTGTACATAGTTGGAAATGCCCGTTAACAGCGGGCATTTTTATTTTTACATTTAGCGATTCAACAAAAATATTTGAAGCGGGATGATGAGTCTTGATTTTCTGGTGATTGAAGGCAATATCGGGGCAGGGAAAACGACCTTTGCCAACATGCTGGGTGAGGAATTTGATGCCAAACTGATTCTGGAACGGTTCGCTGAGAACCCCTTCCTTCCTAAATTCTATACCGATCCGGAGAAATACTCTTTCCCCCTCGAACTCTCTTTTCTTGCCGAAAGATACGGACAGTTGAAAAAGGAGCTGACCAACAGGGATCTGTTCCACCAAAATACCATCTCCGACTACTATTTCATGAAATCGCTCATCTTTGCCCAAAATACGCTGGCACAGGATGAATACAATCTTTACCGTAATTTTTTCGACATCATCTATGAACGACTACCCAAACCCGATCTCTTTGTTTACCTGCATCTCCCTGAAGATCAGTTAATCATAAATATTCGAAAGCGGGGTAGGGAGTATGAACAGTCGATAGATGCCGAATATTTAAAAAAAATAAAGGAAGGCTATTTCACTTTTTTCTCCCAGCAAAGCGACTTTCCTGTATTGATTGTGGATACTTCAAGGATTGATTTTGTGAAAAGGAAGGAAGATTATGCGATGCTTAAAGATTTAATTGTTAGGCCAGTAGATTGGACCGGAATCAAAAGGGAGATTTTACTTCCCGGGGTTTCACAATAGCATCTGATTCCTGTGTTTCTTTGGCGAAAAATTATAATTTTGTCGGCTTAAGAATCAAAATATCAATTGTAACTATTAATGCTTAAGGTTTTTTTATGAAGAAAGTTAATTTGATCCTACCCGTGTTTTTTACATTGAGTGCGTTCGTCATAACGGGATGTTCCTCTTTGAAGAAGATGCAGAAAGACGCTGATCTGGTAACCTATACAGTTGTTCCCGAAATATTGGAAACACATGCAGGCAAAGTAGATGCCACTATTCAGAGTCAGATTCCGTCAAAATATTTTGCCAAAAAAGTTACGCTAACCGTGACCCCGGTGCTCAAATTTGCCGGAAACGAAACCGTACTTACGCCTTATGTACTGCAAGGAGAAAGCGTAAAAGCCAACAACAAGGTGATTGTCTTTCAGACTGGCGGAAGCAACAGTTACAAAGGCACTGTAGCCTATTCAAAGGAGATGCTGCGATCCGATCTTGAACTTCACATCAAGGCCACACAGGGAAATAAATCTGTTGATTTCCTTCCAAAAATCATTGCCAAAGGTGTAATAGCTACTTCAACACTCGTCGACAATAGTCCTCTGGCGATTTCCGGGGTACTGAAAAAGGCCAATTCAACAGGTATTTACGATCCAACGACAGATAAATACCAACGGATAGTACCGGATGCCTACATGGCCGACCTGGTCTATCTGATCAACAGTTCTGAGGTAAGAAGCAAAGAGCTGACCAAAGCTGAGATTGATCATCTGAACAAATATATTGTTGAGGCCTACAATGCCGATCGGAAAGAGTTGAAGAGCGTGGAGGTTTCTGCCTATGCTTCGCCGGATGGCGGTCTGGACCTCAATTCCAAATTGGCAGGAAAACGTGAAGGGACAGCAAGCAGCGTAGTTGAGAACGACATGAAGAAGAACAAGGTAAAAGCCGATCTGACTTCAAAAAACACTCCGGAAGATTGGGAAGGGTTTAAAAATTTAATGGAAAAATCCAATATCCAGGACAAAGATCTTATTTTGAGAGTATTGGCAATGTATTCTGATCCTGAAGTGCGTGAACGTGAAATAAAAAACCTCTCTTCTGCCTTCACAAAAGTGGCAGATGAGATCTTGCCAAAATTGAGACGTGCCAAAATTACCGCCAACGTTAATCTGGTTGGAAAAACTGATGCCGAGATTGGTAAACTAGCGGATTCTGATCCATCTAAATTGAATCAGGCTGAGCTGATGTATGCAGCATCGCTCACCAATGATGCTGCCAAACAAAAGGCCATCTATGCCAGCTTTGCCAAAACTTACCCCGACGACTGGAGAGGCTTTAATGACCTGGGTTATGTCGAAATGAATGAGGGTGATTTTGCTGCTGCCGCTGCCAATTTTCTGAAAGCCGACAGGTTGGATTCAAAAAATCCGATTGTACAGAACAACCTGGGATGCATTGCCTTGAAAAATGGTGAGTTGTCCAAAGCAGAAGAACTCTTTGGAGCGGCTTCGGGCGCTGGGAAAGAGGTCAAGGAAAACTTGGGAATCGTGAAGATCAAGCAGGGCGATTATGATACTGCCGTGAAATATCTGGGCGAAACTTCCTCCAGTTATGCCAATCGTGGCCTCGCACAGATTTTGAATGGCGACAACAATGGAGCCTTGAAGACATTAAATGGAGCGCCAGTAGAATCTGGTCGTATTGCCTACCTGAAAGCCATCGTTTATGCCCGGACTGGAAAATCAAGTCCGATGTACGAAGCGCTGGTAAATGCCATGAAGAAGGATCCAGCCTACAAAGCCATCGCGGCGAATGACCTCGAATTCGCTAAATTTGCCAATGATCAGAATTTCAAACTGTTGTTTCAGTAAGCGATTGACTTTGGAATAGTGTAAAAAAGGTATCCATGGGGTGCCTTTTTTTTATTGCAAAAATTTGACAAGGATGCAGACAAATTTACATTCAATTCCCCAATTGGTACATCAACCGTTTCAACTCAATCTCCGAAATTTTAGCCGCAAATTTTAGGTTAACCAATTGGTATCCAGTTGATTCATAGCTTTGTTGAGCTGCTTTTACATCAAGAATGGTTGCCTGGTTGACCTGAAAGCGCTGCATGACAACATAGATCAGTTTGCGTGAGAATTCAATATTTGTCTGTTGCGATTCCAGCTGCTGGAGGGTCGTATGGTAAGCCTGGAAAGTCTTTACCGCATCGGCAGTTAAAATATTGAGCAGGTTTTCCTGCTGCAATTTTGCATTCTTAAGGTTGAAAACTGCCGTTTCCTTCTGAACCTTGTAGGCATTCCCGTTGTAAATAGGTATCTGTATGGTTATTCCGGCATAAGGTCCCGAATTCAGGTTAAACAGGAACTGACCAGCGTCACTCTGGGTGCGGTTCAGGTTGTAACCCGTATTTAGCCTAAGGGACGGATAGCGCAGTGCTGTAACCTCTTTTACCACTTGTTCGCTGATTTTAATTTGTTGTTCGGCAGACAGATACTGAGGATTTTGCTTCAGGAAGGCAAGGATAGAATTCAACTGGATGGAGCTGTCGACGGTGATGCTGTCTCCAACTTCGTAGGGGTAGTAACTCTTTTTGCTCATGAGTTGTAGCAGGTCCATCTTCGTTTGGTCTACCACCAATTTCTGAGATTTTAGGATTTGCTGTGCCGTGTTCACGTCTATCAATGCCTGCAGGTAATCCGCATCATTGGCCATCCCAACATTCTTCCTTTCCGTGATGATCTCGAGCTTCTTTTGAGAGACATCGAGCGAATTCCATAAGATTTTGTAGTACTCACCCTGTCTGACGATGTCGTAATATTTTGCCATTACCGAAGCGATACTATTCTGAATCTGAAGGTTAAATTGTAATTCACTCTGTTTCTGAAGGTCGCTCAACCGCTCCTTTGTGGCAATCACCCTGCGGCCATTGAACAATAGCATGCCTGCAGTTATCCCGGAAGTAAGTGAATTGCCATTCACCTGACTCTTTGCTATTTCTGTCCCACTGTTTAATTTCTGGTTGACATGAGAAACAGATTGGTTGTCAGTTGCTGTGGCACTGATGGTTGGCAATCCGCCGGCAACGCCAAAACTGTTGTTTACCTTGCTAATCTCGAAGTTGTTACCAGCAATTCTGATATCAAAACTATTGGTCAAAGTAGTGTCAATGGCATTCTTCAAGGTGATGACTGGCTGAGTCAACCCTAATATTGGCAAAAGCAACAGAAGCAGGCTCAATAATTTCTTCATTTATCTTTCATTTAATTGTTGGGAACCGTTCTAAACTTGGTAATCAATTGAGCATTCAAAAGAAGACTCCAAATCCCCAATTCGTCATTCGCGATTATATAAACTGATTGTCAACTTCTTCCCTCGTTTTGTGCACTCCTGATACATAAGTATAGATGGCAGGGATCACGAACAGGGTCAGAACAAGCGAGAATATTATTCCGCCAACGATAACGATGCCCAAAGGTACGCGGCTTGAAGCAGCACCACCCATGGAGAGGGCAATTGGCAACGCTCCGAGTGAAGTGGCCAGACTCGTCATTAAGATGGGGCGCAAACGCTGGGTGGCAGCCTCGATGACTGCCTGAAATTTAGTCATCCCAATTTCCCGTTTCTTGTTGGCGAACTCCACAATCAAAATACCATTCTTGGTCACGAGACCGATCAGGGTAATCATCCCGATCTCCGAGAAGATATTGAGCGTTTGGTTGAAGATCCAGAGACAAAGCACGGCTCCGGCAATGGCAAGCGGTACTGTAATCATGATAATAAACGGATCTTTGAAACTCTCAAACTGTGCTGCCAGAATCAGATATATCAGCAAAAGTGCCAAAATAAAGGCAAAAGAGGTATTGGACGAACTCTCTGAAAAATCACGGGAGGGACCGCTCAAAGAAGTTTGAAAACTCTCATCCAGCAACTTGTCCCCGATGGCTTGCATGGCGACAACACCATCACCAATGGTCTTACCCTCTGCGAGTGACGCCGATATGGTGGCCGATTTGTACCTGTTGAAGTGGTACAAAGAGGGGGGATTTGCATTTGGCGTAATCTTCAACACCTCCGAGAGGGCAATGTTGTTCCCTGCATTGTTGCGGACATACAGTTTGGTGATGTCGGTAGGTTGTTGCCTGTCATGCAGTCCAACCTGACTAATTACCTGATATTGACGTCCGTTCATGATGAAGTAAGCGAGACGGCGTCCGCTGAAGGCACTCTGCATGACTGCAGCTATATCGGTGACAGTCAGACCAAGTTCGCGGGCCTTGATCCGGTCGATAAGGATATCTACTTCGGGTTTGTTAAATTTGAGGTTGACGTCTACATTCTGAAAGGTCTTGTCGTTTCGGGCGGCATCCAGAAATTTTGGAATTACCTCCTTCAGCTTGTCAAAATCTAAATTCTGAACAACATACTGAACCGGCAACGATCCCCTTGATCCCAAACCGACCGAGATGGTCTGTTCCTCAACGGGAAAGATACGAAGGTTGTTGAAGCGCAGCACTTTCTTTGACATCTCCTTGGCAACATCACTCTGCGTTCGTTCCCGTTCGGAAGGAGGGACGAGTACCACCCTTCCGAAACCTCCGTTGACCCCTGTTTGTCCAAAGCTTGGAAGTGCCATGAAAGAGAAACTAGACTCTGGAATAGAGTCGATAAGGAAATTGCTGAACTCTTCACCTGCCTTCGACATGTAACCGTAGCTGGCTCCTTCGGGACCGGTGAGCTGAAAACGAATGCTGCTTTTGTCTTCGAGCGGTGCGAGTTCACTCTGCAAGGTTCTCCCTACAAAATAGGTTAGCAAAAGGCATGCCAACACGATGACCCATGCCATCCATCTCAGTTGGATGAACTTCTGAAGTAAATTTTTGTATCCATTCTCCATCCCCTGAAAGAATGGTTCTGTCTTCTGGTAAAACATCCCATGCCTGGCGTTCTTCCTGTTCAAATAGACGTTCAGTACCGGTGTGATCGTCAGTGAGACAAAGGCAGAAATCAGCACAGCGCTCGCCACTACCACCGCAAACTCCCGAAACAGGCTGCCCACGAACCCCTGTAGGAAGAGAACAGGCAGGAAGACAATGGCCAGCGTGATTGAGGTGGAGATGACGGCAAAGAAGATCTCTTTGCTTCCCTCCAGGGCAGCCCGGCGAATGTGCATCCCGGCTTCGAACTTCCGAAAGATGTTCTCTGTTACCACGATGCCATCATCTACGACGAGGCCGGTGGCAAGGATGATCCCCAACAAGGAGAGTATGTTGATCGAAAAACCTGCCAGATACATCACAAAGAAGGTTGCGACCAGTGAAATGGGAATGTCTACCAATGGCCGTAAGGCAATCATCCAGTTTCTGAAAAAGAGAAATATCACCATGATGACCAGTAGGAAAGCGATGAAAAGCGTCTCCTTTACCTCTGTCAGTGATTTTCGGATGTTCTTCGTATTGTCGATGAGGGTGGTGAAGCTGATGTCGCCTTTTTGCGATTTTTTCACCTCCTCCAGCCGCTTGTTAAATTCGTCCGAAATATTGATGTAGTTGGCTCCCGGCTGCGGAATGATGGCCAAACCAACCGCACTCACCCCATTGAGTCGCCACATTTGTTCGTACTGTTCGGGCCCCAGTTCAACTTTGGCCAAATCACTTAGTCTGACTATCCCATCGGTGTTCTCGCGAATGATCAGATCCCTGAAATCTTTCTCTGTCGTGAGTCTTCCCAGCGCTCGGATGGTAAGCTCAGTTTTGCCTCCATAAATTTTCCCGGAAGGTGCTTCCACGTTCTCTTTGTTCAGAACCGTTGTAATATCATTGAAGGTTATGCCGTATGCATTCAACTTGTCAGGATCGATCCAGAGCCGCATCGCGGGTCTTTTCTGGCCGATAATCATGACTGAACTGACTTCCGGAATGGTCTGAAACTTATTCTGAAGGATATTTTCAGCATAGTCGCTTAGCTCGAGCAACCCTTTGTTCGGACTCTGAACAGCCATCAGGATGATAAAATCACTGTTGGCATCGGCCTTGCTGACCACAGGGGGAGCATCGATGTCCTGCGGCAGATTCCTCACTGCCTGACTAACCTTGTCCCTGACATCATTGGCGGCAGCTTCCAGATTGGTGCTCAGGTTAAATTCTACCGAAATGTTGCTGCTGCCAACCGAACTGGAGGAGGTGATGGTTCGAATGCCCGGTATCCCGTTGATAGACTTTTCGAGAGGCTCTGTGATCTGACTTTCTATGATATCGGCATTGGCCCCCGCATACGAAGTACTCACCGATATCAAGGGCGGGTCAATGGCCGGATACTCACGGATGCCTAAAAAATTAAATCCGATTACTCCGAAGAGAATCAGTGTCAAACTCATGACTGTTGCCAGTACCGGTCTTTTGAGCGAAAGTTCGGATATATTCACGTTGAAGAATAGTTGGATTGAATGATCAAATCTGAATTTAGCTTTTTTCTTTCAGGCTTCTTACCCGTTTTACTTTGACGGAAGCTTTCGGCCTGACAAACAGCATACCACTGACAATGATAGAGTCACCGGGATGTACCCCGCTGGTTAATTCGACCAGATTGGCATTTCTCAACCCTGTTTCAACATTCACGAACACAGCCTTCCCTTTTTGAACCATCACAACCTGATTAGAAAGCGCATCGGGGATGATGGCATTTGATGGAACCATGATCCCTTTCCGGGTTTGGGCCAAAAATACCTTGACGAATGCCCCGGGATGGATCATCCCCTTGACAAGCATCGCCCTGACCTTGATGTTCCTTGATACCGTATTGATCTGTGGCTCGATGGCAGTGATGGTGGCATCCAGGTAATCGTCGAACCCATCTGTCTGAATTTTTACCTTGTTCCCCTTGTCGATCAGTGAGGCGAAGGTCTCGGGAACTGTAAAATCTATTTTCACCTTGTCGGTCTGGTGAATGCTGCCAATCAGGGTCTGTGGCGTCACATAGGCGCCCGGACTAACCACGCGAATGCCAAGCTCGCCCGAAAATGGAGCCTTTATCATCGTTTTGTCAATCTGTGCATTGATCACCTTCATGTTGGCTGTAATGGTATTTACCTGGCTCAGGGCTGCATCGTAATCAGCCTGGTTCACTCCGTTCACTTTCAACAGGTCACTCAAGCGCTTCAAAGTCTTGTTGGCCAAATCAAGCTGCGTTTTTTGCTGTTCAAGCTGTGCCTGCAAATCGGCATCATTTACCCTTGCCAACAAGGTTCCTTGCTTGACGTTGGCTCCATCCGGCAGATTCAGGTAGGTAAGTCTGCCACTCACTTCGGGATGCAATTCAGCCATCTCGTTCGCCAAAACACTCCCGTTCACCTCCAGGTTGCTTGCAACATCTTCGTCACCGGCAACAACAACCTCCACCATCACTGCTGGTTTCTCTGTTGAGGCCTGTTCTTTGTTCTTTGCCTTGCACGAAAAGAGCAGCGAAAGCAAAATCATCGAACCCATAACTCCCTTGTAAATCATAAACCAATAATTTTATTTGTCTAATACATACTGCTTTTATACTAAAAATCATCCAATTGGTTACCCGTTAGCTACCAAAATTGGCGAAATCTGTCCATTTTGGGCTTCCCAACCGAAAGCATTTGGAAACCTAACTGACGCCTCTATTTTGAAGGTACAGATAGCCTGAATTTTTGCTTGAAAGATTCCCTTTCAAAAAAACTTCCCCTGTCACCTGACTCCGATCCCTGGTACCTGCCGCCACCTGCTCCTTCGCCCTCCATGCCACCACCCCTGCGTCCTCCGCCCATACTTCCAGACCTTCCTCCGCCTGACCTGCCACCCATCCTGGATCTTTCACCAACACCTCCTCCTGAGGAAGAAGGGCGATCCATGGCATTCACTGCAACTTCAAGGGTGAACAATTGGTTCACTTGTCCGGCCTCTTCGACAAAAAGTTCTGTCAGCGGGATGGCCATCTCAAAGACAACCTGCCGAAGGGAATCGACTCCAATTCCAATGTCAATACCCTTCTTATCGTTCAACGATATTTCGGATATGTTCGATTTGAAACCTTTGGCCTTGACCAATGTCATCTCAAGTTCATCAATTTTCTCAGATTTTTTGGAAATGGGGTTTCCTTCAAATTTCCCGGCTCCTCTTTGGCCTGCCATACCCTTGATCCTTGGGAAAAGTAGTACCGACTTGTATTTGTGTTTGTTCTCTTTTGATGAGATGCCAACCGACCAACCCGCATTCAACAGTTTTTTCATCTTGAGATCATCTTTCCCGGTAAAACAGAGGTACAGATTCCTGTTGTCATTCCCAATGGCAAAAAGCAGTCCGGTCTTGTCGTCATAGAAATTCAGTGGCTGGGTCCAATCCTTGTCGTTCCCGTCGACCAGAATTGGCGAAACGATGATCCTGGCGTTTGAAACATCTCCCTGTGCAGATGAAGGGATCGAAAAAGTGGTTAACAGGATGACCATGAGAACCATGAAACTGACCAATGAACCGGCAAATGATTCGGCACCAACAGGAAGCGAAATATTTCTTGGCATCTAATTAAATTGTTAGAAGTTAAATACTTGAGTAGAATTCCTGTCAATCCGCAGTGCAGTGATTCTTCATCTCTTTATTTTGACTCATTCTACCCTATTTAGTTTAATGCCGGATGGAATTTTGTCTATTTCCCGACTGTCGATGACAATTTTCGAACAGAACAGGCATTGAAATAGCCCAATGCTCCGCCACTTATGTTGGAAATAGGATTGGCAGGTGAGGCCGATTGTCCTCCTTCACTACCCGCAGTTCGGAAATAGTCGAATACCCCTTTGTCGATGGATTCGAGCCAAACAGTTACCTTGTCGCCACTCACCAGTTTGAGATCGGTACCTCTCGACATCAGTGCGTAATTGATAGGGGCTCCCTGAAAAAGTTCATCTTCAATTACATAGTAGATTTTTTGTTGAACGCTGTTGATGAAATAGACCAGGCGATAATAATTCTTGGCAAAGGGTGGGTCGAGGAAATGAACCATGGTGCCTTTCTCTCCGCTGATTGGGCTGGAAGCAAAGTAAATACTGTCCATTGCAACCGCATACGGCATCGTCGACATGGCCTCGTACGACTCTGTGCCAGTTTTAACACTTAGCGAATAATTCCTACCGGGAATGCCCCTTAATTTGGAAGTTACATAGGTCCCTGAAACAAGTTCAGTCAACGTTTCTGACTGACTGCCATTGTCTGAAATCACTACCTTGGCACCCGTAACCGGAGGATAATTGCTCGATTGATCGAAGTTAACGGATCTGGATATTTTTACCTGAAACGGCCCCGACTGATCGTAAACATTTCCCTGGATAACTATTTTCGAAGTAGAGCCATTCAAATCAATTTGGATCACCTTTTCACATGCGGCCAGCGCCAGGAGTGGAATCAAAAGTAACGAATACCTTAAGACTGGACGAATCTTCACGAACCCGTATAACAAGGCTTCGGGAATGAGACTGAACAACTTGAGGGTACCGGTTCTTTTCATGGAATTCAGAATTTGAAGTTGTAGGTGACAGATGGAATCATCTTGAAGAGCGTCGTCTGTACAGCTTCGGTCTTGGATGGATCAGATTTGCTATCGCGGAAGGTGATGATGTAGGCATTCTCGTGCCCATAGGCATTGTAGACAGAAAAATTCCAACTCGATTCAAATTTGATGCTCTTCTTCTTGATCCAGGTAGCACCGAAGTCGAGTCTGTGATAGGCCGGCATGCGGTTGGCATTGCGATCCGTGTAATAAAACATGGTTTTTCCTTCGATGGTGTACTTTCCTACCGGGAAGGTCACGGCATTGCCTGTGTAGTAAACCCAGGTTGCCGAAATTGTCCATCGCTTGCTGAGTTCATAGATGCCCACCAGCGAGATATCGTGTGTTCTGTCCTGTTTGGCTGGGAAAAAGCTCCCGTTGTTGATGCCATCAAATTTTCGTTCAGTCCTCGAAAGGGTGTAGCTCAGCCAACCATTGAACTTGCCCTGTTTCTTCTTGAGAAAAAGTTCCAGACCATAGGCCCTGCCCTGGCCAAACAAAATCTGTGACTCCACATTTTCATTGAAGATCAGTTCAGCACCATTCTTGTAATCAATCTGATTTTCAAGCTTCTTGTAATAGGTCTCCACAGAAAATTCGTACATATTGTCCTTGAAATTCCGGTAATAGCCGAGCGACACCTGATCGGATAACTCCGGCTTGACATTGTTGCTGCTTGGAATCCATAGATCTGTTGGATTGCCGGAGGTGGAGTTGGAAAGCAGGTGAAGGTTCTGCACATTCCGGCTCAGGGAAGCCTTTACAGAACTCTCCTTGCTGATCAGATAGTCCATCGTTAAACGTGGTTCCAGGTTGGTGTAGGTCTTAATAAATTGCCCGGAAGCGTAAGTGGCAACGCTCGAAACATTCCCGTTTGCATCGTAGGTATAGAAATTTCCGGGTCCAAGTGCACTGAAGAGTGAGAGCCGTGCCCCATATTCCATGCCAATTTTTTCGTTAAAATGGTATTGGTGCGAGAAGTACAGGGAATTTTCCCAATCGAATTTATTGGTAAGGTTCTTTAAATTAATGTTGTTGTCTGAAGTAATCACCCCAGGAATAATCTTATGGTAGGTAGAGTTGAATCCAAATTTTAATGTCGAGCGCTCCTGAAGGTAATACTGGAGGTCCTCTTTGATGCCATAATCCTGAATCCTGGAAATAATGTTCAGCTTGTTGCCGTTGTTGATGTAAATTTTATAGTCATAATTGCTGAAAATCAGCGAGGTGTTGGAGAATAATTTGTCTGAGAAGAGATGGTTCCAGCGCAGTGTTCCCGAAATATTTCCCCAATTGATGCCGAAGATATTCTTCAATGAAATTAAATCCTTGCCGAAATAGCCAGAAAGATAGATCCTGTTGTTGCTGTTGAGCCGGTAGCTGGCCTTGGCATTCAGGTCATAGAAATAGAGTCTGGTCTGGTTCCGTGTTGTATCTGAAGAGAGTTTCAGAAAAAGATCGGCATAAGTCCTTCGGGCAGTCACCATGAAGGAGCCTTTGTCTTTCACGATAGGTCCTTCTACATTGACGCGTGAAGAGATCAGCCCGATGCCGCCCGAAACCCTGGTCTTCTGGTCGTTGCCGTCGTTCATCTTGATATCCAGTACCGAAGAGAGCCTTCCGCCGTATTCGGCTGGTTCATTGCCCTTGTAAACGGTGATGTCCTTGATCGCATCCGAATTAAAAACAGAGAAGAACCCCATCAAATGAGAGGCATTGAAGACGGTGGCCTCATCGAGCAAAATCAAATTCTGATCGGAAGAGCCACCCCGCACATTGAATCCACTGCTGCCTTCTCCTGCCGGCTTGATCCCGGGAAGCAGCTGGATGGTCTTTAAAACATCGTTCTCCCCGAAAAGAACAGGGATACTCTTGATCTCATTGGTGTTGAGCTTTTGAATCCCCATCCCTGTTTTTGTGACATTCTCATCGCGCCTTTGGCCGGAGACTACCACCTCGTCAAGCGTGTTGACCTGCTCGGTAAGTACAAAATTCTGCTTGACGGATTGCATCAGGCTGATCTGCTTGATTTGGGAAGCATAACCTGTGAACTGGCCGACAACTTGATAATGACCCGCCGGCAGGGTGATGGAATAAAAGCCGTAAGCATTGGTGCCAACGCCTTTCCCTTGCAACTCTTTGATGGTTACAGTGGCGCCAATCAGATTTTCTCCGGTCTTGGCATCCTTGATAAATCCCGAGATGGTGAATTTTTGTTGTGCAGAAACTTGAATGGCGAGCGCCAAGTAAAGCAGAAACACAATCGATTTAAGTCTATTCATACAAACACCTCTATCATAGCTCGTCGCAGCTTCATATTTTGACTGAAACAGTGCACAAAATCAACTGATAATTTTACGACGCTATCTCAATGACAATGATAATCAATCCAAATTAGATTGTAACCTGATTTCACCAGAAACTACTCTTTACCCCCGCTATTTTTCGGGGTTCAGGTGAACTTCTTTTTTTACAGACAGTGGTTTTCCCTTCTCTCCCAGGTAGATGGCCAGTAAAACCAGATCTTCCCGACCCTTGTTGATTCCCCTGTGCGTTATGCCTACAACTTCAGAGAAGGAGCTATTTTCTGGAAACTGCATCGTCTGGTTCTTTTCAAATTCTACAGTCAGGGTTCCTTTCAACACATAGGCAAAAACCGGGATGCTGTGCTCGTGCCAGCCAGTGGTCTTTCCTGGTGGAATGGTGATCTTCAGCATGGTCACCTCATCGTTTGGAAACGATGGATAACTGATTTTTTGCCCAAGAGAGGTCGTGTCGGTCTTTAAAATAGGCTCAATCTTTAAATCGTTGTTGTATTGGGCATAACCATTGACACTGAAAATCAGCAGAACCACCACTGTGATGAGTGAATTTTTCATATTCGGTAATTAGTTGGACAATGCATCAAACGGAACATCCATCAAGGCAAAATTGCGCCATCCCTTGAAATCATAATGCCACCATTCGCTCACATAGAGGTCAAACCCATGCCTAACCATGATCTCCTTCAGAATGTTCCTGTTTCTTATCGTTTCGGGCGGCAGGTCCATGAACGCATGTCCCGATTTTTCAGTAAAATCATCGAAAGGAGTCGGCATGGGAAGTTCAAGGCCGGTTTTTAAGTCAATAAGCGTAAGGTCGACGGCACAACCCCTGTTGTGTCGCGATCCCTTGCGTGGAGAGGCCACAAAATTGGTGTCAGGATAGACTTCATAAAACTTCAGCGTGACAGCATAGGGCCGGTAGGCATCAAAAATCTTCAATCCCATTCCTTTTATTTTCAACTCCTTGCCGATGGCAAGAAGCGCTTCTGCAACGGGTTTCCGCAAGTAAGCCTTCGCCGATGGATAAATGGCTTGCCGTGTAAAATTATTGGATGTGGCATACCTGATATCCAGTACAATACCTGGAATTTTCCCGAGATCTACCAACGCATTGTCGGAATTTCTTGCAATCAACCGGTTGTATTCGCCAAGCTCTGAGACGATTTCCAGGCCATAGGGATTTGCGCTCTTCTGCTGCGGTTGCCATGCCAACACCAACAACATTCCTGTCAGAAAGAGGATGCTTTTGGCGGCTAATTTTTGCCTGCAGATTCTCATTGCAGCAGAATCTCTTTTTCAGGAACATTCCACCCCTTCACCTTCAACAGATTTTTACCTTTCAACGCAACCGACGGGGCACTGACAGTGGTTGTGACCGATTCACCGGGCGCCAACGAAAAATAGTTGGCCGACCAGAATGCAGGCAGTACCTCTTCTCCATCGTGCATCAACCGCGGCGAAACAAAGAAGGCCAACTGTTTGGTGTTGTTGGTGAATTTCAGAGTCCATTTGGTTGCTTCCTTGACCTGCTCTCTCTTGAGGAGCGTGGTCTCAACTTGTGTTTGTGACATGGTATTCAATGCCAGATAGTTGTCGTCAGAGGCAAGCCAGTAAACATTGTGTGAGAACACCCTTCCGGCAGCATCCTTTAGGTTCAGAACCACGAAATTTACCCCCTTCGCGTCGGCTAAAATTTTGGAAAGAGAGATGCTCTCCTGTACATCCGACGCCTTGAGACTTACCTTGCCAACCTGACGGTCCAACAATTTTGAATCAATTCCATACACCTCGGCCTGCACGATAAGGTTGGAGACTGGTTTGTAGGTTCTGTTGATGACGGTGACCTGGTGGTCGAGCATGTTCAACTGTACGTGAACCGGCTCGCAGCCATTCTGCATAAAATAGTAGCCGGCATTGGGCTCGAGGTACCAGTCGTAAACCTGCCAGACCACACTTGGGAAGGCGGCATTGAGTTTCCAGAGCATGATGCCACCGATGTCGTTCAACTTGTGGCCGGCTGCTTCAAAAGTACCCTGATAGCCGGTGGCGTTCATCAGCTGCATTTTGTCTGAAAACTCCTCCATATCGGTTGGCTGACCGTATCTCTTGACCATCGACTCGTAATACTTCTCGTAATGGCCATTTCCGGTACAGGCATCGTGGTAACCCCACGAATCGTTGAGCGGGAAGGGCAGTTTCTTGTCCCAGACCAGGTTGGGAATAATCTTGACGAGCGTGTTGTAGGGTGGTTGAGAGGGGAGTCCTGTCTCATCCTTGAAGACCCAGTCCTTGGCATTGTCGGCCAACCGGTAATACTCTTTCGAATCCTGCCAGGTGTATGGTCCGCTGCTGTAGACGCCTGAAGCCAGTTCGTCAGGCCAGGCACCTTTCAACCCGGCCGGCAGTTTGGCAAACCCCGATGAGCATGGGATGTACGGCCTTGTTCCGTCCAATTCTACCAGACTGTTCCGCATCTTCTCGTAGACATCCTTCCGTACATGTCCTTCGTTGCCACCTGTCCAGACCAACAGGCTGGCATGGTTGCGGATCCGGTAGATGGTGCTGATCACATTCTTGACGAAGACCTCCGGTTCAAGCGGCCATTCTGTCGATCCTTTGAACTCGCCATGCGTATCGCCTGTGACCCAGAAATCCGACCACACGAGCAATCCATAACGATCGGCCAAATCAAAAAATGCATCAGGCGGTGTGACGCCACCACCCCAGATCCTGACCAGGTTGATGTTTGAATTCCTGCAGAGGTGCAACTCTGCATCGTACCTTGCCGAATCGCGGTTGAGCATCATGTCAGGTACCCAGGCACCTCCGGTCAGCAGGATGCGTCGTCCGTTGACAAAAAATTCGCGTCGCAGAAACTTGTTGGGAACCTCCCCTGCCTTCGAACTGACAGTGCGAACGCCAAAGAGGAAAGTAGTGTCATCCATGGTAACGCCGTTGTTCAGGTATTGCAGGCGGATGCGGTAAAGATTGGCTGTACCGCTGCCGTTGGGCCACCACAAATGCGGTTGTCTGAAAGTCAGTTCAGTCGTATTCCCGGCATTCAACGCCACATTGGTTGTGCCGTTTGCAGCAATGTTTACCTCTTTCGAGAAAGCAACGCCGGTTCCTTCGAAATTTTCGGGTAGGATCTTCACGGTAAGCGTTCCCTTGTGTGCAGTTTGACTGTGGTTCAGAAGCGATAAATTCAAGGAAATTTTGGCCAAAGTAGTGTCGGGCAGGATGGGAAGTTCGGTGATGATCTGAGGTTGGGCAATGGTAACAGCACCAGAAGTACGCAGGAAGACAGGTTGCCAAATGCCTATGTTCCTGTCGCGTACAGGAGGGATCCAGTCCCAGCCTACCGAACACAACATCGTCACGTTTTTGCCGATATCTCCCGTAGGTCCTCCGTTTTCATAGAAATCGTCCAACCCCTTGAGTTGTTCCTGTGCCGGTAACCCGGGAAAGTCGAGTGGATAAATTTTTACTGCCACAACATTCTCTTCGCCGGCTTTGATGCTTTTACTCACATCGAAGCTGTATTCCGCAAACATTCCGGCCATCCGCGCCGAGTCGGCTATTTGGAAACCGTTGATCCATACCGCGGCGCGGTAGTTTATTCCCTTGAAAATCAGCTGGAAATGACGCCCTTTGTCAACGGCCGGAACCACAAACGAAGTCCTGTACCAGTAAGGTTTCTTCCAGGGGTTGGCGACATTGGGAAGGTGACTGAATTGTTCGAGGTGGTATTTTTTGTTGAATTCATCCGAAGCATCCGGTATTAGCATGTTGTTCATCCCAGAATAGGGATCCGGATAGACTCGGTTGGCCACCAGACCCGTCAGTACTGTCGAAGGAACAGTCACCGGAAACCAGTACACTTTGGAATGGTAACCGGGAGTGGAAATTTCTTCGCCTGTAGAGGTAATCAATTCAGACGACTGAAGTTGGAATTTTGAAAGTTTCTCCTGTTTGATTTTATTGGCTTGCCCAAATGAAGTGTGCAGACAAAGAACGAACAGGACGATTGGTAAAAGAAGGATTTTCATTTTTTTAAAGGAATTTTCAGGTAATGAAAGTATGAATTTGGCTTGCTTGAAATTAGATACGATATTTTGAGATTGATTTAGAGATTTTCTAAATTTAGACAGTTTTTTTGATACTGAAATAAATTCCCGGACAAAGATAAGAGGATGCTGAAAAAACTTGTATCTTTCTGTCAAATTTACACTAAGCTGAACTTTTTCCCTTTCCAAACGTGACGATAAGTTGTCTATGAAGAATAAATTTACCTGTTTTCTGAAGTTTTCTGCGCTGGTCATGCTGATTCTCTTCGGTGGAATTCCTCTCTCCTCTTCAAATAAGGACCACTCGAAGGCCTGGAACGGTGCTGCCCAGCACCTGCCGGGAAAGGTTCAATGTGAGTGGTACGATCGGGGTGGGGAAGGGGTTGCCTACCACGATCGCGATAGCATCAACAACGGAAGCGGCAAGCTGAATCCGGCAAATGGCACCTTTCTCAACGAATTCAGGATGCACGAAGGAGTTGACATCTCCTACACGAAAACGGGTGAGATCGACAACAACCCCTTCAACCTGGTTGAACCCGAAATGGGTCAGCTTTATGTCGGCTGGACGGATCCTGGCGAATGGATCAATTATTCGGTAACGGTAGATAAAACTGGATTTTACAAAGTAGGACTGATGTTCACTGCAAGCGGTGACGGAGGAATAGCCTTGGATCTGGATGGCCGAAAACTGACCGGTGAGCTGAAGATTCCATCTACCCGAAATGAAAAGGAACCGGTTGCCTGGCGCCAGTGGCACCACTGGAACCGGATCGATTCACTCACTACCGTGAAGCTCAACAAAGGGGCTCACCTGCTAACGCTGAAAACTGTTGCCAACGGAAACATGAATTACGACTACCTGGATTTTAAGATGTTAAAGTAGTCTCATGATAGTTAGATTGACTGGTTTTGCTTCCTCCAGGTTACACAATGAAGCTTGTTGAAAAAAATGTTTAATTGATTAAAAAATCAACCATGATTACAAAATTGAAGAAGTATTTGGAGCGTGTGCAAAGCACCAATAAACTTTGGACAAAGTTGAGTTTTATCGTTCTGGGGATTAGCTCTACCCTGTGGTTTCTTATAAGGGTTATTCCCAAACCCTCGAGAGCTTCCTACCCTTGTATGCAGGCTGCATCTCCCATCATGTCCGGATTTATCATCTGGATGATCACCATTACGGGGTCTGCCTATGCTTTCAGGAAGGCAAAGCACCAACTTTATCAGGCAAGGTACCTCGCTGCCGGACTGTTTGTATTTGTTGGTGTCTTGTTTGCTGGTTTGTACACGATGAATCTCAATGCATCAACAAGCGCAGCTAAACTTGAGGCATGGTACAAACCCAACACACCACTTGGAACGGGCAGAGGAATAAATCCGGGAAGAGTCGTATGGGGACACAATCCAAAAATTGCCTCGTGGGACGGGAAAACAGGGTTCTGGTGGGAAGACAGGTTCAACAACCAGTCAGAAGCCGACAAGCTTTTTTCTCAAACCCTTTGCGGCATTGCCAACACAAGGAATGAAAAAAAATCATGGGATGCCTTGTTTCGTTTCTTCAATCAATCAAAAAAGAAGGCTGACACCGGATACAAATCGGGAGAAAAGATAGCTATCAAAATCAATCAGAACAATACTTCAGGGCATCAAAGCAGTGAGGAAATTAACGCCAATCCGCAGATGATTCTTGCTCTTCTGAAGAGTCTGGTGAATGAAGCAGGTGTTCCGCAGGAAAACATCTCGCTGGCCGATCCAAGCCGGTTTATTACCGATAATATTTACAACAAGTGCCATCCGCTTTTTCCAAATATTCACTACATCGATCACGTAGGAGGCGACGGACGCGAGAAATCTACTTTCGTCGCAAATGGATTCTTATACTCCCTCGATTTTAAGGGCATGACCAAAGATCTGGCGACCTGCTTCGTCGAAGCAGATTATGTCATCAATATGGCAATCATGAAGGGACATGTAAGTCAGGGTGTCACGCTTTGTGCCAAAAACTTCTTCGGCTGTACCAGCATCGAAACCGATTGGCGCAAAAATTCGCATGGAAGTGGTTTTAGCCAAAGCAGGGAGGGAAAGAGGCAATACTCGGTATACCCCGATTTTATTGGACACAAGGACCTTGGCGGCAAAACCATTCTTTATTTGATCGACGGCATATACAGCAACAAAGCATTGAACGGAATCCCAAATTCCAAATGGTCGTTGCCTCCATTCAACAATGAGTGGATGGGTAGTCTTTTCGCCTCGCAGGATGCCGTGGCAGTTGAATCTGTGGTGCTCGACTTTGCGCTCGCAGCATGGCCGGATGCCCCGGATATGATGTACAGCGATCATGCCATGGAAGAGATGGCCCTGGCAAATAATCCGCCTTCAGGAACTATATACGATCCGGAACGGGATGGTACCCGCCTGACAAGTTTGGGGACTACAGAGCATTGGAACAACGCCCTCGACAAGAAATATTCGGTCAATCTGAAAAGTGGCAAGGGCATTGAACTGGTCTACCAGAAGTTGAAATAGCAAACTAATGACGGCTGAAATTTAATCTCATCCAAACAACCTATTCCCATGAAGAATCTTTTGCGTTCACTCCTGGTCGCCCTGAGTTGTATCCTGCTCTTCACTGCTTTCCAGAAGGGTGGTTCAAAACAGAAAATCTCAAAATTTATCACCATCTCCGGCCAGGACCTCCTGACACCCGACGGGGCAAAGTTCCTGATTCGGGGAATCAACCTCGGCAACTGGCTCAACCCGGAAGGGTACATGTTCGGGTTCAAGGGCACCAGCTCTGCACGATTGATAGACAAGGCATTCAAGGAATTGGCAGGACCTGACTTTGCCAACGATTTCTGGAAGAAATTCAAGGACAACTACATCACCCGCGAAGATATCCGCTTTATAAAAAGTACGGGTGTCAACTCCATCCGGTTGCCCTTCCACTACAAGTTGTTTACCGACGAGGATTACATGGGACTTTCGGTCAAACAGGATGGATTTCAGCGCATCGACAGCCTCCTGGGCTGGTGCAGGGAATCCAAATTGTATGTGATCCTCGACATGCACGATGCCCCCGGCGGTCAGACTGGCGACAACATCGACGACAGTTATGGTTATCCCTGGCTGATGACCAGCGAAAAGAGCCAGGAATTGTTCGTCGGCATTTGGAAGAAAATAGCCACCCACTACCGTGAGGAACCCCTTATCCTGGGTTACGACCTGTTGAATGAACCGATCGCACCCTATTTCGGAGAAGAGATGCCGCGACTAAACGCCGCCCTCGAACCGCTCTACATGCGGGCCGTTAAAGCCATTCGGGAGGTGGATAAAAATCACATTGTGTTGTTGGGCGGGGCGCAGTGGGATGGCAACTTCAAGGTATTCAAAGACGCCAGATTCGACGACAAGATGATGTACACCTGTCACAGGTACTGGTGCGACACGCTGCAGGCCAACATCCAGGATTTCGTGCATTTCCGCGACTCCGTCAACCTGCCAATCTACATGGGTGAGACCGGCGAAAACAGCGACAAATGGATCTCAGCCTGGACCCGCCTGATGGTCAGGAACAACATAGGTTACCACTACTGGCCTTACAAAAAAATGGGAAAACCAAGCTGCATGGTCACCCTTCCAACCCCCGAAGCTTGGAATAAAATTGTGACCTTTACAGAGAGTCCCCGCAACACGTTCGACGAAATCAGGAAGGCCAGACCCGGTCAGGAGGAGGTACGTAAGATCATGCTCGATTTCCTCGGCAACGTGAAATTCGACAAATGTGCACAAAACAGAGGGTACATTCAGGCCATGGGGCTGAGGAAGTAAAATCGGTGTAATTGGCTGTTCAATTGAGCTTTTGCCACCAAAGTCAAACCCAATGATTCAAATTGAGCCTTTACAAAGTAGTCCTTCCAATCCTTCGCTGCCCCATCATTTTGAAGTGGGCAGGTTGAAACTATTCTTGATTTTGCTGGCAATGCTGTGTTGCCATTTGATTGGTTATTGCCAACTTATCAAAGGAACAGTCTTCGACCAGGAGACCTCAGAACCAATTCCATTTGCTTCTGTCTACTTCAGCGGCACAACTGTTGGGACGACTGCCAATGCGAGCGGTTACTTCGAGTTGAACTATCCGGTTGGCTTGTCAAACCCATTGACAATAAGTTCTGTGGGTTATTATTCTGCTACGCTGACAAACTTTCAAACAAACGAAAAGCGCTCTATCAAACTGCAGCCAAAAACAATTGATCTACTGGGTATTGAAGTAGCCGGAGACAAAAGCAGGAACGTCAGAAAAAAATATTTCCCAACCTTTCGGGTCGAATTTTTAGGAAAGAAATTGAATCCCAGGGAGTGCAGCATACGCAACGAAGGAGATGTACTGATCCAATATGATCGCAACAACCATTTGGTAAAGGCCTTTGCATCACACCAAATTCAGATTCAAAATGAACGGTTGGGCTACAACATCAGCTATTTTTTGGATCGTTTTGAATACAATCTGCTAACCAAATCCTTGATATTCATAGGAAATTACATCTTTACCCCCATGAAGGCCAGGGACAGCAAACAGCAGGCAGAATTTGAAACCAACCGGTTGATGGCCTATTTGGGGTCCAGGATGCACCTCTTCAGATCGTTGTGGGACGGCAGTTTTGCATTGTCAGGATTTGTCGCGATCAATGTAAACGGGAATGTGATCCCACCTGAAAAAGTAGGAATTGGAACAGAAGTTGCCCCAAACGGAGCCGAACAAAAATCACTCATCATGCTCGGAACGTTTGGTGTCTATTACAAGGATTTTTCGAGGCTTACCAGGATGGTGCTGAAAGATGGATCCGTCCATTTCGACAGCAATGGCTACTTTGATCCGATGGAGATCTTTTGGGAAGGTGCCATGGCCAACAAACGCATCTCCGACCTGTTGCCGTATGAATATGTTCCCGATGTCGATGCTTTGAAAAAGCTGCAGGAGGCACCCTGATCTTTACTGCTTCCGAAAAAGAGGCAATATTTTAGGGTTGTTTACCTCTCTGTGCGATTGTATTTTCCAGACCCTAAATGGAATATATTTCCAGAATCGAAAATGACGCATCCGATATATGGCTGACAACATTGATGCGGATTGTTCGTTAAGGATTTGGAGAACATTTAAAAATGAGTGTAGAAATTTAAAGGCAATTAGCGCTAACAAAGGCTATGGAGCAAAAACGGTTGATGAAGACATGCAACCAAGTAAGTGTCCATCCTGCCGGTCAGGACGAGGAAATTATTTCCGCTTCTGCTCCTGGCCTTGGGCCGTTGGTGGCAATTTTAGCAGCAGTCGCGATACAAACAAACAATTAAGAAATGGCATCAGAGAAACTTGACGAATTAAGAAATGGATTATCAGTAAAATCAAAAAATGGAATTGATTTTACATTGGCAGCAAGTATGATATGGTTTGTAATCATTTTTTTATGGAGGCTTGAATTCAAACCTTATGACAAAGCAATATTTGTTTTTATAGCAGGAGGGCCATTGCTTCCTCTAGCTTTTCTATTTTCGAAGATATTTAGAACGAATTGGAAAATTAAGGATAATCCATTGCAACCATTGGGGCTTTGGCTAAATTTTGCCCAATTATTCTATTTCCCATTTCTTATCTTCACCATGATAAAAATGCCTGATTATTTTATTATGACTTATGCCATAATAACAGGCGGACACCTTTTCCCCTATGCTTGGTTTTACAGGACAAATTGGTATGCAATATTTTCTGGAATAATAGTTTTGGGTTCTTTGTTCCTTGGTCTCAGCTTGCCAAATGAAAAAATGTATTTTGTTGCGCTTTTTACAAGTATTTCACTATTCATATTGACAATTTGCTTATTCTTTGACACCATGAAAAAGAGGAAAATTTGACAAATTGAAAAACTGCCACCAAACATCAGCTACCGAAAGTTCGGCAACTGTGGTATTCGGTGTGTATCTTTCCGCTCGGGCTGCTTTTCGGCTTGACAGGAATCGAAGACCAGCGTTGGCTAAATCGCCAGCAGTCCGCCCCTGCATGTAGTTTCCTACATTAGTGATTATTGCGAAAACAACCTGCCTGAATAAGTTGAATCAAAATTGATTATTTCTGAGAAAACAGTATGATTAGGACAACCGCTGATTTGAAATATGAAATTTTGAAAGCAATCGAGGAAGTTCCAGAACCTGTCTTGGCCGATGTCTTGGAATACTTAAAGCAAGCCAAAGCTTGTCCAAATGATAAGATTGATTTATCGCGTCCTTTTGGTCTGATAATCAGGGAAGATAGAGAATTACTGAAGCGTCTGGCCTTATGATTGACATACTAGATGTTATGCGAATTCATGAGATCCTAATTGACAAAATCGGCGACAACAAGCTCTAACAAACGACAAATGCCTTGCGGGGTCTATAGGTTGCCTAAATTTACCTTGCCAGTAACAAAAACCAAACAAAAACCAAAAATAATCATCAACCTGCACGGTACTTGGCGTCAGACCGTTAGGGTGCATCTTGAGAATCTTCCGTTCAGACTCAACTCGAGTATTTTGAATTTAAAAAATGTAAACATGATTGAATACAAAGAGCTAAAAACATTTGATGAACTCATTAAACCAAGTTGCACAATAAAAAAAACACCTACATATCCAAATGTAAGTGTTTGATTACTAAGTGACCCCGGTGGGGCTCGAACCCACGGCCCGTTGATTAAGAGTCAACTGCTCTACCAGCTGAGCTACGGAGTCATTTTTTTACCGAGGTGCAAACATACGTTAATAATGTCATTTTCCAAAGTTACTGGGGGAAAAATGAAAAATGAAAAACGCTCTAATCAAGATTGTAGTGTCCAAACCCCAAACTCCTACCTCGGCATCCACCGTCCCACCTTACTTTTTATGCGCCAAGAATCATTGGATTTCTCACAGGTGCGTACAAACCTGTCAGCACCAGCTTCCCGTTAGGAAACCAGGGTGCCAGGGTGCCTTTGCCAAGGGTCATGAAGCTGTAGACGGTCAGACAAATGATACATAGTCCGGTCGCCGTTAGGAGCAAACCTGTAACCATTGCCGGTAAAAATTGAATGGAGAGATTCTTTTCAATGCAACAGGGCACAACGACCAGCACTGAAAAGGGGAGAAACAGCGAGATCCGCACTTTAACTGGGAATAGCTTATTCGATGATTGTGACATGCTGCGTAGCGTTTTCTTCTTTTATTTTAAAGGATTCCTGGAAGGAGGCAAAGAGCCCTTTCACCCTTGTCAGATCCTTGTAAATCATTCTTTGAAGGCTTTGCGCATATCTACCTGACAGGCAGCTCCAGATGAAACCATGAAAAAGAACAGCAATGCAGGCAACCTCATGATATTTTAAACTTTCAGGGTACTTAAGAACGTTGGAATTTTTCTACTTCCGGAGCGCTGTTCAAAGGCATAGCCAATCGAAACCAGGGTTGATTCAGTGAATGCCTGACCAAAGAAAGAGAGTCCCAAAGGCAGATCGTTCAGTGCGCCCATCGGAACTGTGATGCAGGGATAGCCGGTAATGGCGGCAGGGGTATAGGCTCCGTAGCCCGTCCAGAAATCGCCGTTGATGGCGTCGTTGCACCAGGAGGTTCCGGTGGCCGGTCCGCACATGGCATCCAATTCTTTGGAGGCAAATAGCTGGTCAATGTAAACCTTGAGATTTTTCAAATGCGCTACGGCTGCCAGATATTCTTTGCTTTCCAGATTTCCTTTCATTTCGGAACGCTCCATGATCTCCTGTTTGAAAAAGGGCATCACAGTCGCCTCGTTTTGGTTGTTGAAGGCGATGATCTCCTTCATCGTTTTCAACCTGCTGTTGGAGTTGGCAAGGTATTGGTTGAGTCCGTCCTTGAATTCAAACTCCATCATATCCAGCTCAGCCTTGCCGAATTCGGAAGTTTTTGTCATGAAATCAACCTCCACCAGGGTCGCTCCGGCTTGTTCCATAACGGCAAGGGCTTGTTTGAGTATTTTGTCGATCCCCTCGTGGTGCTTGAGAAAACTCTTTTCGATGCCAATTCGCTTTCCTTTCAATCCATTTGGGTCTAGAAACTTTGTATAATCCTGTTTCGGATTTTTGTTCATTACCGTGGAAGCATCTGCCGGATCAGCACCTCCGGCCATGGCATTCAGCAAGATAGCCGCGTCAGCAACGGATCGTGCCAAAGGGCCCGCCGTATCCTGAGATATGGAGATGGGGATGATGCCTGTTCTGCTTACCAGGCCGATGGTTGGCTTGATGCCTACGATGCCATTCATCGATGCCGGACAGGCAATAGAGCCGTCCGTTTCGGTGCCGACCGCAATGGCGCATAGATTGGCCGAGACAGCTACCGCCGAACCCGAGCTGGAGCCGCAGGGAGACCTGTCGAGGATGTAGGGATTTCTGGTCTGGCCTCCGCGGCTGCTCCAGCCACTGGCCGAACGGGTCGATCTGAAATTGGCCCACTCACTGAGGTTGGTCTTCCCCAAAAGTACTACGCCGGTTTCCCTCAGGCGCTTCAATACGAAAGCATCCTCTTTCGCTACGTTGCCAGAAAGGGCCAGCGAACCTGCCGTGGTTTGCATCTTGTCGCCACTGTTGATGTTGTCTTTGATCAATATGGGAATGCCATGCAAGGGACCTCTCAATTTACCCTCCATTCGTTCGCGGTCCATTGCTTCGGCCATAAGCAGCGCATCGGGATTTAGCTCTATCACAGCATTCAGGAGTGGTCCGGATCTGTCAAGTTCCTGAATTCGTTTCAAATAAATATTTGTCATCGCAACGTAGGTGAGGGATCCGTTTTTTACCAGTTCCTGAAGCTCGGGGATGGATAATTCATCGAGGTTGGCCCTCGTTTGCTTTTCATTCCTGACTGGTTTTTGTGTAGGTTGACAGGAGGTCAAAGGCCAGGTGGACAATGAAATTCCGGCCAATACGCCATTGGCTAAAAAGTGTCTTCTTCTCATTTGGTTCTCATTTTGTTTTTGAATTCACAAACTATTTTGATTCCACTTCAATTTACAATTGGTATGTATTTTTTGAGGTAACCCGGATCAACTTCGACTCCCGAGCCGGGTCCGGTAGGTACCTTGATCACCCCATCACCGATCAGGAGCGAGGCAGTCTTGCACTCCAGTGGCAGCTCCTTGCTGTTCCCTTTGAACTCATGAAAGGGCCCTGCGTTGGGCAGTGTAGAGACAAAATGCATCATGTAGAGATAACCAAGTCCTCCGGAGATGTGCGGTGTACACACTTTACCCATGGCCTCAGCCATCCTTGCCACCCGGGTGGAACGGATCATTCCACCGAAATAGTAAACATCCGGCTGGATGATCTGCAAGGCATCGTGTGCGATCAGCCACCTGAAATTGTGCATGCTGGATTCCTGCTCGCCTCCTGCGATAGGGATGGTGAGCGCATCGGCTACCTGTTTGGTCTCCTCGTACCAGTCGAAGGGTACGGGTTCCTCGTAGTGCTCGTATTTGTATTCCTGCAACAGTTTTCCGATGCGGATGGCCTCTTTGGCATCGTAGGAGCCATTCGAATCGGCGAAAAGGTGCATCTCGTCTCCGAATATCTTGCGAATCATCGGAATAAGTTTGTCGGACCGGCCTGCCGGAAATTCGGGATGGCTCATCCTACCTCCCACTTTGAATTTAAGGGCTTTCGTTTTGGAGGAGGCGATCTCCTGTTGAAGATGTCTGAGCACCTCTTCACCGGTGATGTCCCTTTCGCTGTTGGCCTGGTAGAAGGAGACTTCCGGATGGTGAATCTCTCCGATCAGCTGCCCCAGTGATTTACCAGCCATCCGTCCGAGCATATCCAATATGGCAAATTCAATGGTCGCCATGGGTACCCAAAGAGCCAGACTCTGAAATTTGTAGTTGCTCTGGTAAACATAAGCCTCTTCGAGCAGCGCCTCCAGATCGCGTGCATCTTTTCCTATGAAAAAGGGTTGAAGCCTGTTGACAAAGACCGGATAGAAGGATTTCATGGGACCATCGTTCGAGAACGACCACCCCTCGGCGCCATCCTTTGAACGAACGCGGCACAGGAAGCTATCTTTGAAACGCAGTAATTCGAGCGTTTCGATGATCACAGGCGTCGCAAATAACTCCTTTTTCAGTACAGGTTTTTGCAGGATCTCATCGAGTTTGGTATAGGTCGATTCCATATCTGCTTTTGAATCCGATCCAAAAGCAGGAGCTGTTCCAAATGTCGAACCAGGCAGTGCTGACGCCAGTCCGCCAGTTAAAGAGGCCGTGATAAATTTTCGTCGTGAGGTATGCATCATTTTGTTTCTAATGTTAGTTTGTGCCAGGTCAATTCCTTGCGTATTTCAATGCTTTTCAGCCGTTGGTTTGTCCATTCTTTTGAGTAGCCTTTGCCCAAGTAAGTTCCCGTTAAACGGTCCGTACCAGTTAGCGCCTCAATAGCACCAATGATCGAAAAATGCCATTTCTCTTGTTCTTCGTCCCAAGTGGAGCGGATTTGTTTTTGGTCAAATAACTTGATGGTGGTTTCCTTATTCATTCGGTTACGCAATGACACAATGATTTTAGGTTCTAAACCCATCGAATTAGAGGGGTTTAAAATGTAGTTCAAGAGTCGTTGAATTTGCCTGTTGCCTTATGTTACCTGCTTTTTCCCTTTTTCTATACTCTTGTAAATTTATCTGTTTTTGGCTTAAAAAAGCATATAGTTTGAAAGGTTTTTGAGTACCTGCGCCACATTTTGACCTAACTCCAGAATGCCATTGGTTAAAAAATAGAAAAGAGATGAAAAAAGCAGAAGACAAAGAACAGTTCTTTTTACCATACAAGGTACTGCAGCAAAGGGGATAGAACTCAAATTCTGCCTCTCCTTACAACGCCTTTTTCGCCTTCCAAGTAGTGGCAAAAGTGGCGAAAGCGACTACCGACACCGAGCTGACAGGCATCAGGATGGCTGCAACTACCGGGGATAGATGTCCTGACAAGGCATAGGACAAACCGACGACATTGTACAAAAGGGAGATCGCGAAACTGATTCTGACGATAGACATAGCGCGGTGTGCGAAGCGGATGAAGCGGTAGAGCTGGCCTATCTTGGAAGCTTCCACGATGGCGTCGCCGGCCGGGGAGAAGTGGTAGATGTCGTCTGCTATGGAGAGTGCCACTTCGCTTTGCAGGAAGGCTCCAGCATCGTTGAGACCATCGCCGGTCATCAATACTTTTTTCCCTTGCAGCTGCAGTGTCTTGATGAATTCCATCTTCTCCTGGGCTTGCTGGTTGAAGAACATTTTTTCAGGCATGAAGTAGCGCTTCAGCTTCTCCCTTTCGGCATCGTTATCGCCCGAAAGAAGGTAGATGTCAAAGTGCCCCTTCAGTTCGTCCATCAGGCTGTCAAATCCTTCGCGGTATTGGTTTTCGATGGTGAAATAGCCTTTAACCTCCCCATCCATGGAGAGGTAAACCTGGGAAGTACGTTCAGAAAGGGCCGGTGATGAACCTGTTACATACTCGCCCGATCCCATCTTACAGAGCACTTTGTTGACGCTGCCAAAGATGCCTCTTCCAGCAACTTCGACGAATCCCTCAATGGCAATTGGCTCATAGTCCTGGTAGTATCTGGCAATGGCATTGCTCAAGGGATGGGTAGATTGCCGTGTGAGGGAGTAGACAACCTGAATTTCTTCCACGGTCAATTTTTCTCCTACGAACTCAATCTTGCTTGCATCCGGTTTGGTAATGGTTCCTGTTTTGTCAAAGACGATGGTGTCGATTTGAACCAGCTTCTCAATAACCGTCGTATTCTTGATGTAGATACCCTTTTTGCCGAAGATGCGCATGGTACTGCCCAGGGTAAATGGAAGTGACATCGAGATGGCACAGGGACATGCCACGATGAGTACCGAAGTAAAAACCCGGATGGCACTCTGGAAATTACCATGCCAGCACCACCCTGCGAAACCAACTACCGCGATCACCAGGATGGCCACGGTGAAGGGTACACTCAATCGGTCGGTCAGGTTGACAATCGATTTGGAGGCATGGGTCTTTTCCTCTTCCTGGTTCCAGAGCTGGGTGAGGTGGCTCTGTTTGACAGTCTTTTCAACCTTGACAGTGATGACACCACCGGTCTGTCGTCCGCCTGCGTAGATGAATTCACCCGTGTTCTTGCGGATGGTGGTGGATTCTCCCGTAACGAAACTGTAATCCACCAGGGCCGTCCCACTTACCAGGATGGAATCGGCGGGGATAAGCTCCTTGTTGCGGATCATCAGCTCATCTCCGATGGCGATCTCCCCCAAAAGGGTGCTAATTTCAATGTTATCTACCAATTTGCTGACAGCTACAGGAAAATAGGATTTGTAATCCCTGTCGAAAGTAAGGGCCTGGTAACTCTTGCTTTGGTACCAACGGCCCAGCAGCAGGAAGAAAAGAAACCCAGCCAGTGAATCCGAATAGCCGGGTCCTGCAAAGGTGAAGACGTCGTAGGTTGTCACCGAAAAGAGCGCAACTATCCCAATGGCAATCGGCAAGTTGATGTTGATGTTTCCCCGTTTCAGGCTCTGCCACGCCGAGATAAGGTAGTCGCTTCCGCTGTAAAATACCAGTGGGATGAGCAAAATGTAGCTCATGAAATAGAGAAATGTTCCCAGTGATTCACCCAAGGGTTTGTGGTTCAGGTACTCCGGCAAACTGTACAACATCACATTTCCAAAAACGAATCCGGCGACTCCAATTTTATACAAAAGTGATTTGTTTTCAGGCGTTTTTTCGGATTTCTCCAATGTTTGCTGCGAAATATCCGGGATGTAATGGATGGATACCAGCAACTCTACAAGTTGACGAAGTGTGATCTCGGCAATATTGAAGGTGATGGTGACTTTCCTGGTGATAAAATTGACTGTTGAATTGAGGATTCCCGGATTGATTTTGTTGAGGTGTTCGAGCAACCAGATGCATGAAATACAGTGGATGACCGGAACATACAAGGTCACCTTGACAATGTCACCTTCCTGAAATTCGAACAGTTTGGACTGTACCTCCTCCTTTTCCAGGAAGGCATACTTGCTGCTGTAGGTCAGATCTTCCAACTTGATGCCAGGCGTCTTTTCGAACGAATAGTAATGCGTCAACTTGTTTTCGTTCAGAATCTCGAAAACAAGGCCGCATCCTTCGCAACAAAAGCGCAGGTTCTCTTTCCATACCGGTGTTTTGCCACAATCGGATCCACAGTGAATGCAATGGTTATCGGAAGACATTGGAAGTGTTACGGATGGATTGCTGGTTATTTGGCTTTTGATGAATCGGGTTGACAACAGGAGTGTTGAACGGCATTTGTGACGCTTGAACTGTCTATCTTCATTTGCATTGCCGGGGAGAGCTTTTCCTTTGGTGGACTCAGGAATGGAATGCCGAGACTTAGTCCCCTTAAAATGAACAGTATGCCAATGAGGATTACTATTAGGGGAATGATTTTATTGATCTGATTGCGGATAGATTGACTCGCCAAATTTCCAAGAATGGAAACGGCGAGCAGCAATGGCAGCGTACCGAGTCCAAAGAGCACCATGTAAAGGATTGCCAACTTCAAATCAGCTGTTCCAATGGCTCCGGCCACTGCAAGGTAGACCAATCCGCAGGGGAGGAGTCCGTTGAAGATTCCGATCAGAAACAAGGCCCTCTTGTTCTTCTCCCTGAAAAGATGCTGCATGCCTCTGCGAACAGGGTTGAAGATGTTGGTCCATCCACGGAAAGTAAATTTCTTAAACAGGAGCGGCAGCAGAACTGACAAGATCATCAGTGTGCCAACAGTCATGGAGATCATCTGCTGGTAACCCAGAAACTTGAACCCCGCACCTATGAGTCCGAAAAGGGCTCCCATGGTACTGTAAGTGACGATTCGTCCAAGACTCCAAAGCAGACTCCCATGGATCTTCTCAAGCAGGTTCGTGCCTCGTAGCGGCAATGAAAGCGCCAACGGGCCACACATTCCAACACAGTGCAGGCTACCCATCAGGCCGAGGAGGAAAGCAGTGAGGAGAATGGTCATTCTATGTCAATATTTTTAGTAAGTCCATACTTTTTGTTCGCTGTATGCCAGGTGATAAATACCTGATATCGACCATGAACAAGCTGTTTGCTGTCGATGAGCAATGGAGATCCGGTTGCCTTGCATCCGATCCTTAGGTCTTTCAATTTATCCGAAGAACGGAAAAAGTAAACAAAGATTGAATCACCCGAGGATGCCAGTTCCTTGCTCAAGATAATTTTTACCTGACTTCCTGACTTGGTGATTTGAAGACTATCCTGGTAAGCTACAGACCGGCTGTCAATTTCCATTTGCTCCGTATATTTCGCCCCTTTTTGGTAATAGTCGTCTGCCACCAGGTCTGTGTTCTGCTGCATGGCAAAATAGACAAACCAGAAAACCCATGTAAAAAATATCAGGAAGAAGAGAATGAGACCATTCCCCCAATTCAGCTTTACTTTCATTCGCAGTGGGTCATTCGTGATTTGTAATTTGTCATTCGTAATTGTTCTTTAGGGCCCCAAAAAATTTGTCACCACACTCTCTTTGAGCTGATCTCCCTGAAAAAATCCGATTTTGAAGGCAGTCTCCTTTCCTGTCAGCGCACTTTTTTTCATTTTGACAATCAAGGCCTCCTTGCTTTGTCCATTGGGCGCCAAAACGATTCGGCCGTTGCCGATGTTGAGCTCTCCGGAGGGGCAATCGAGCAACCTGAGTGTCAAATCAAGTGGTTCTGCTCCCTTGTTGAGGAACATAATCTGGTAGATATTTGAATAGGTTTCTTCGTCAAGTTTCTGAAAAAGAGTTCCCTGGGCACGCCATAGGGTAACATCAAGCGTAGTTCTTCTACCTACCGTGAAGGCTAAAATCACCATCAGCACCACCAAAACGCCTGTGTAAGCAAGTGACCGGGGGTTCAGCAATTTTCTTTTTCCATTTTCTACTCCCTGAAAAGTATCGTACCGAATCAGGTTGTAAGGTTTGCCAATCTTCTTCATCACGAGGTTGCATTCGTCGATACAGGCTGCGCAATGGATGCATTCAAGCTGAGAACCATTGCGAATGTCTATCCCGGTAGGGCAAACTGCGATGCATTGCAGACAGTTGATGCAATCGCCACCCTCAGTAACCTTTGAGTTCCGGGGCTCTCCCCGTTTGTAATCGTAAATGACTGATATGGAGTTGTTGTCGAGCAAAACGCCCTGCATTCTTCCGTATGGGCAAAAGAGGGTACAAACCTGTTCCCTTACATAGGTGTAGATAAAATAGTAAAAGAGCGAGAGTGCCACCATGACAAGGAATCCGGCAAGATGGTCGCTTACAGGCTCTGAAATAATTTTATAGAGCTGTTCGGGACCTATGAACCACATCAGAAAGACATTGGTAAAGAAGAGGGATACCACCACATAGAGTGCATGTTTGGTTATCAGTCGCACTTTCGCAAATGCCGATCCTTGTGGCTTTTTTCCGCCTTTCCGGCCATTCCCATCAAAAAGGAATTCTATTTTGCGGTAAACCAGTTCAAGAAATAGTGTTTGCGGGCATGCCCAGCCACACCATAACCTACCGAAAACAACAGTAAACAAGACGATGGAGACGACAGTTACCGCCATCACCAAGGCAAGTATGTAAGTATCCTGAGCAAATACCATCTGCCCAAACAGGAAAAATTTCCTGTTCAGAATATCGAGCAGCATGAATGGATGGCCGTTGACTTTCAGATAGGGAGCTGCTACCAGGAAGATTAAAAGCGTGTACCCTACGATACTCCTGCGCCGGTACCATTTGCCTACAGGCTGTTTGGCTTTGATCCACTTGCGCTGACCGGAAGCATCCAGGTTGTTTGGCCTGTCACGAAAATCCTCATCTATATTTTTTTGCATGGATGATTATTTGCACTCGACTCCTTGGGCTGCTTTTCCGTTGGGTGGATTTGATCCCACCAATGTACCTAAAATATAAGCTGTTACACTTTTTATCTGGGCTTCCGACAAGGTGCTTTTGAAGGGAATCATCCCTTTTTCAGGCACTCCTTCGTTGATCAGTTTGATCAGATCGGCCGGTTTACAGCCATGAATCCAAAAATTATCGGTCAGGTTGGGGCCGATGGCATTGCCTTCCCCTTTCATGCCATGGCAGGCAATACACCCCTTTTCAAGGAAGATTTTTGCCCCCTGGTCCATTTGCTCTTTGTCCATCACGAAGGCTGCCCCTAATCCGGCCGGATTGGCTTGTTTCCCGGCAAGTGCCATCTGCTTGTTGTATTCGCTGATCTGGTCGCGGCCATTGTTTGGAAAGCCAAAATAGTGCACAGCATAAAAGAGAGAGAATCCGATGGTTCCCAGAAACAGAAACAGGACCCAGTAAGGAGATGGATTGTTCAACTCCTTGATTCCGTCGTAGTCGTGGTCAGTAAGCTTTTTATCATCCTGAGAATGAATGTCTTTGTTTTTATTGTTAGGATCTGTCATGATGAACAGTGTTTAATGTGAAATTGATTAATGTGAAAATTGCAAAATAGGCCGAATGGTATTCGTCTTATTTTCAGTTGATTTCATCTTTTTCAAAGATAGAAGACTTGTATTTGACCAGGTCTTTTTTCGGAATGGTGTAGGCATGAATCACCACGCCTACAAATAACCCGACAAAAAGGATGATCCCAACAATGTAGTACCATTGAATTCCATCTATTCCTGATAAAGTTTCGCTTACGTTTCCCATTTTTGGTTATTTTTTAACGTTTCCAGCAGGAGAGATGTCTCTTCCCAATTTGTGCAGGTAGGCAATCATTGCGACAACCTCTTTGGTTGGTTTGATGTCGACGCCGGCAAGTTTCAATTCGTCCACTATTTTTTTGGCATCCGTCATGAATGATTCGATGGCCTTGCTGTCGAAACCTTCCTGATAAGGTACGCCAAGTATCCGCATGGCCCTGATTTTAGCAGGAATACCATTGACATCCACTTCGTTTTTGAGGAGGAAGGAGTATTCAGGCATGATGGATTTTGGAACCACCACTGAAGGCTTGTTGAAGTGGTTGTAGTGCCAGATTGCCGTCTTGTAAGTTGAACTGCCTATGTATCCTGCCCGGGCCAAATCGGGACCCGTCCGGCGGGAACCCCACTGGAAAGGATGGTCGTAGACAAATTCGCCGATTTTGGAATATTCGCCGTAACGGTCTGTCTCGAAACGCAAAGGACGAACCTGTTGTGAATGACAGTTGTAGCAGCCGTTCGCGATGTAAATGTCCCTGCCGGCAAGCTCCAGCGGTGTGTAAGGTGTGACTGTGGCAATGGTCGGTATGTTGGATTGAACCTTCATCATCGGAATTATTTCTACAATTCCTCCGATGGACAGTGCGATAGCCATCAGAATGGAGAGTCTGACGCCCTTTCTTTCGAGCCAGCGGTGCGGTGTTTCGCCGCTCTCGGCTCTGGATGCAACGTTGATGAGCGCTGGTGCTTCGGCTGCTTCATCAGCTACGATTTTCCCTGCCGCTATGGTCTTGGCCATGTTGAAAAGGAAAATGATGAAGCCCGAGAAATAGAGCAGACCACCGAGGATCCTGATGTGGTACATGGGAAGGATTCGGATGGTCGTCTCCATGAAAATAGGATAGGCAAGCAATCCGTCTGTGGTGTATTCCCGCAGCATGAGCCATTGCGTGATGGCTGCCCAGTACAATGGAATGGCGAAGAGTAGTATTCCCAGGGTGGCAATCCAGAAGTGCGTGTTGGCGAGTTTCCTGGAGTGGAGAGGTGTCCTGAAGAGCTTGGGAACCAACCAGTACAACATCCCGAAAATCAGGCCACCGTTCCAACCCATGCCGGCAATGTGGGTGTGCGCAATCGTCCAGTCAGTGAAATGGCTGATGGCATTGACACTTTTGAGCGACATCATAGGTCCTTCGAAAGTGGCCATCCCATACGCAGTAATCGCAATGACCATGAATTTCAATCCCGGATCTTCTCTTACCTTGTCCCAGGCACCTCTCAGCGTCATCAATCCATTGATCATCCCACCCCACGATGGGGCAATCAGCATGATTGAAAATGTTACACCCAACGCCTGAACCCAGTCGGGAAGTGCATTGTAAAGAAGGTGGTGGGGGCCGGCCCACATGTATAAAAATATCAGCGACCAGAAGTGGATGATGGAAAGCTGGTAGGAAAAGATTGGTCTGCCCGATGCTTTTGGCAGATAATAGTACATCAGGCCAAGGAAAGGTGTGGTTAAAAAGAATGCAACGGCATTGTGGCCATACCACCACTGAACGACTGCATCCTGGGCACCCGCATAAATCGGATAGCTTTTTAACAAGGAGACGGGCAACTCAATTGAATTGACAACATGGAGAATCGTTACCCCGATGAAGGTGGCAAGGTACCACCAAACCGCAGCGTAAATGTGCTTTTCACGACGTTTGACAACGGTTCCGATCATGTTGGCGCCAAAGCTCAGCCATGCAACTGCAATCAGCAGGTCGATGGGCCATTCCAGTTCCGCATACTCTTTCCCTGTCGTAAAACCTGAAAGCAGCGTGACTGCAGCCAAAACAATAATGGTTTGCCAGAGCCAGAAATGAATTTTTCCGAGCACATCATTGAAAAGTCTGGCTTTTAGGACGCGCTGGAGTGAATAATAGACACCGGCAAACATGGCGTTTCCAATAAAGGCAAAGATCACCGCATTGGTATGTACCGGCCTCACCCTTCCGAAAGAGATGTATTCAAATCCCAAATTGAGCGCAGGAAAGGCCAACTCCAGGGCCGCAATCAGCCCTACCAACAGAGCTACTGCTCCCCATACCAATGTTGCAAGGATGAAATTCCTCACAATGGCGTTGTCGTAATTAAATTTTTGAATTTCCATAACTGGTTTAATCTGAATTATATAGGTTCGCTAAATTTTTTTCCTTCTTCTTCCTGCGCTTCCAGTTCATCCTCAAACAGGATGCGAACCGATGGGGTGTAATTGTCATCGTACTGACCTGTTTTGACAGCCCATATAAACATGGCCAAAAAGATCAATGCCGCAAAAAGACTTACGCCAATTAAAACAAAGAGGATATTCATAAGCAAATTTGGTTCTGAATCGCAGGGACGATCAGTAGGTCAAAATTAATAATAATTTTAATTTTAACTATTTCGAAGGGTGGAAAGTGTCCAACCCGGAAGGGTCAGTAACGGGTAGAAAATGATTTCGAATTTTTATTTGATATATAATTGAAAATTAGTTGGATATAAGAAATTTTCAGGAAGATTATGGACAATTTCCAACCATTTTCAGAATTAATTTCGTGCAACTTGCAGAAATTTAGAATCATTACAAATATAAGAACCTGTGATTACGATTGGCCACTTAGAATAGTGCAGAATATTTTGAATCTTGAAAACAACAAGCCAGTACCCTGAAGCTAAAAATGATTCTTTTCAGATATCCCGCTGGTAAATTCTGAATTTCTTGTAGACTTTGCCACCAAATTTCTCCATTTCGGCCCTGACTTTGGTGTTGTATTCCAATTCGAGGTGTGAATCCATCACAATTTTCCCCGTCTCCCTTGCTGATTGGACCAGGCTAAGTCCCATCCAGACATCCAATCCCCGACCCTGGTAACGAGGGTCTATGGCGCCCAGCAGCAGGTTGATTTGCTTGGTCTTGCGTGCAGCGGCAAAGATCTGGAAGATACCAAATGGGAAGAGATAGCCTTTGCATTTCTTGATCCCCTCACTGATATCGGCCATGGCAATAAACATGGCTACAATTTCATCCTTTTCATTAACAATCAATTTAATAAATCTGGGATTGATCAAGAAGAGATATTTGTTGGCGAAATCGTCCATCTCTTTTTCATTGAATGGCACAAATCCGTAAATATCGCCGAAAGTGTCGTTTACAAGATGCAGGACCGGCCTGATGAAGGGTTTTACCTTGCGTCTTGAAGTAAACTGAAGCAACCTTAAATTTGTATTCTGTTTCTCAGCGCGCTCAAGAATTTTTTGGTGAAGTGCCGGAGTCTCATCGGGTATTGGTATCTGGTAGACGACGCAATCAACCTTCTTGGTAAATCCTGCTCCTACTGACAAATCAACCATGTAAGGGAAGTTGCAGTTCGAAGCAATCACTACCGGCTTGTCATACCCTTCGATCAAGAATCCCTGAGGGTCTTTGTCGGAGAAGGCAAGAGGCCCAACCATCTGAACCATTCCAAAAGATTTGCCCCATGCAGCCACATAATCCACGAGGGCATTGAAGACTTCCGGATCATTCCATGTCTCCAGATTGGAAAAACGCACATGATTTTCGTTGTGTGATTCGTTGTACACCTTGCTGATAAGCCCCATGCATCGCCCAACACACTGCTCACCTTTGAAAGCCAGCAACAAGACATGTTCGCAATGATCGAACAATCCATTCTTCCTGGGATTAAAATATTCCCATTCATCCATGTACAAAGGAGGCACCCAGTTTTCGTGTTCCTTGTGGATTTCTGCAGGAAGATGGATAAAAAGACGGAGGTCTTTCTTGGTTTCGACTTTTCTGATAGTTATGGTCATGGGAGCAAAAATAAAAAAAATATTAATAAGTGACTAAAGTGACTAAAGTGGCTAAAGTGACGTTCAAATCAATCCCAAATCAATTTGCAAGATAATATATTCTATCAGACGGTCTTCCATCACCGGATCGTATAGGGCTTTGAGATCATGACCGAACAACCGGGCAACAGACTGCCAGAAGAAAGCAGACAGCCCGCCTTTGAACTCCTTGATGATCTCGAACGACGAGCTGCCGGTCTGTCTGTCGAGTAGTTTAATCAAAATGCGACCTTCCGATACTTTCATCACCCTGAGTTCATCTTCAAACTCTGCGAACAGGGCCTTCTCTACCCCTTTGACATACTTTTTACGCTCCCTTTCGGTCTTGAACGAAGCGTAGACACGGTTGTACTCAGCCAGTTTGACGGCTGCCACTTTTGCGATGGGATATACTTTTTTGACTTTGTATTCCAGTAAGGAATACTCCCTGAGCTGTTTGGGGCGCATGTCCTTTTTGTCGGGGAAGATGTCGATCGGTTTGAGATCGAAATGGAGGGTAGTATCTTTTTGTCCGACTTCCGACCCTAACTCCTTGCCGTTGGTCATTGAAGATTGGGCAGAAAGAAGCATCGTACTGATCAGCAAGAACAGCAAAATCACCAAGGCTTTGAATTGATTCCTCTTCATTTCGTGCAAATTTAGCAAAGGAAACTGCGAACCTGCAAATTTTTAGGTTTTAATAGAGCGGTTTAACATTCTTTACCAACTCAATATTCAATATCTTTGCCTATCATTAAGGACAAAAATATCTTTTCCTGATTGGTTTTAATACGCTTCGACAACTATGAAAAAATTTAATGTAAATGTCAATTCCGAAATCGGGGAGTTGGAGGGAGTGATCCTTCATAGTCCGGGACCTGAGGTTGAAAATATGACTCCCGAAAATGCAGAACGGGCCTTGTACAGCGACATTCTCAATCTGTCTGTGGCATCCAGAGAGTACTTTGAATTGAAAGAGGTACTAAAAAAGGTGACCAAGACGCTCGAAGTCAAGCATCTACTTGCCGAGACACTCTACAACGATCTGTCCAAAGGGTCCTTGGTAAGGAGCATATGTGAACAGGAGGGAGCACTTGAAGAGATGGAACATTTGTTAACGATGACTCCTGAAATATTGTCAGAACAATTGATCGAAGGAGTGGTCTTGAAGCGTGACAACCTTACAAAATTCCTGAGCAAGGAGCGTTATTCCATGCGGCCACTCCACAATTTCCTCTTTACCAGAGATTCGGCCATAACCCTTTGGGATGAGGTACTGATTGGGAAAATGGCAAGCAAGGTACGGGAACGGGAGTCATTCATCATGGAGACGATTTTTAGGGACCATCCCTCCTTTGGTGTGAAAACCATTAATCCTGATAGAGTTGCGGGAGGACGTTCCCTATTTCGGAATGCCACCATCGAAGGTGGAGATGTGGAGATAGCCAACGGTCAGATAATCGTGGTAGGCAGCGGTGCCAGGACTTCCACAGAAGGAATCGACTTGCTGTGCGAGATCATCAAAGAGAAGAAGGAGGGGACCAAATACCTGGTCGTGCAAGAACTTCCTATGACTCCAGAGTCGTTTATCCACCTCGACATGACCTTCACCTTCCTCGACAAGAATGCCTGTTTGGTTTACGAACCCTTGATTACCAGAAAGACAAAGTACCATACCATCAAGATTACAATAGACAACGGGAGAGTAACCTCCATCAAAGAGGAAAACAGCTTGCTGAAAGCCCTTGAGCATTGTGGCATGGAGCTAAAGCCGATCAATTGCGGAGGCCATGGCGACCCTTGGACCATGGAGCGCGAACAGTGGCACAGCGGGGCTAATTTTTTCGCGATAGCTCCTGGTAAAGTAATTGGTTATGAGCGAAATGAAAAGACACTGGAGGAGATGAACAAGAATGGGTTCGCAATTCTAAAGGCCATGGATGTGATCGAAAACAGGGTGGATATTGACGGTTACGAGCGGGCCGTCATCACCATAGCCGGTTCTGAATTGGCAAGGGGTGGAGGTGGAGCAAGGTGCATGACCATGCCATTCAAACGGAAGGAAGTCAATTGGTAAGCTGTATGAGAAAACTTGAAAATAGCGAGCTTCCCAGACCTAGTGCCGCTGAGTTTCAAAATTTGGAAAAGATTCCCCTGGTAGTTGTGCTCGACAATGTCCGCAGTTGTCACAACATTGGCTCTGTCTTCCGCACCTCCGATGCATTGCTGGCAGAGAAAATTTACCTCTGCGGAATTTCCTCCACACCACCCGACAAGGAGATCAGAAAGACCGCTCTGGGAGCCGAAAATACGGTGCCTTGGGAATATGTTGTTTCCACCTCCGCACTCCTTCTCAGGCTGAGAAACCAAGGTTACACGCTTGTTGCGGTTGAACAGGTAGAAAATAGCAGGAGTCTTGCCGATTATCTCCCACCTTTCAACGCCAAATTGGCATTAGTTTTTGGCAATGAAGTAAAAGGGGTCCAGCAGGAGGTAGTCGATCAGTGTGACCTGGCACTGGAGATCCCCCAATTTGGCACAAAACATTCATTCAACATTTCTGTGAGCGTGGGAATTGTGTTGTGGGATCTTTTCAATAAGCTGAAGAAGTGACTAAGGTGACTAAAATTTTTAGAGGAGCACCAGACTTAATTCAAGTTTTCTGTTAATCTTTTCGATCAACTGGAAACTTCTGGCCTCCGCACTCAAACCCTCTTTGTGGCAATTTTTTCTTGTGATGGCCTCAGAAAAAATGGAAATTTGTTTCAAAAGTAGCTCCTCTTCAAGTTCGAGACTCTTTTCAATACTTCCAGCGAAAGATGAATTATAGTTGTTGTAATCTCTTAAATTGCAATGAATTAACCCTTTTGTGGAATGAATTGACAAGAGATGCTCTTTTTTTCCGTCTGTAAAGGAAAGGGTCAGATTGGCCGCCGAGCCATTGTTGAAATTCAAGTGAATGTTCACCACGTCAGGTTGGTAGTCGGAATTTGGAATGGAGCACACACTCATCCTTGAAGGTTCGGCATCGACCATTCGAAGAACCATCAGCAGATTGTCGTACATCATTTCCTGAAGTTTATACGGTTTGCCTGGTGCAAAATGTTTTATATCAATTAGTTGAGCATCATAGGTTTTGGTGTTAAACTCAGAAAGGGATGGATGAACAAGCAAGTCGTTACGAATGCGTATGGATGTATTCCCCTCTTCGGCCAGCCGGATGAGATTTGTTCTTTCAGGGGATGTCATCTCCTGTTTTCCTGGTAAGAAGAGATGGCATCCATTTCGTACCAGGGCTGACAAAAAATCGAAAGAGGTGAAATTGCTGTCGAGGACGGCTACGAAGTTACACTGGGAATTAAGTATATCGTCCAAATTACGGGAGAATTGCCCAATCGAACCGTCGACGACAACTTCCCACTTCACCAATCTGATCTTGCGAAGTGAGTCGAGCAGAATTTTATCCGGCTCCCCGGGACAAACGATTGCGGCATGTAACATGTTGTCGTAAATGTAGTTTTTTACTATCTTTCAACAACTTCCGTGTGGTTTTAGTTATCAACTTTTGCATGTTTATAATTCTTTCCAGGAGCTGGCCAAAGTCTCTGGCTCGAATAATCCACAATTTGAGAAAATTTTACCTCCATTTGTTTCACCTGTTGAAAAACCCGGGGAGAATGGTATTTTTGCAGGGGAATCACAAATAATTTTTCAATTGGAAGATACCTTTAAGCACAAGGGACTGCGCAAGAAACTTGTCGATGACATCCGTAGAAAGGGTATCAGCGACGAGGCCGTACTGAAGGCGATCAGTGTCGTTCCACGACATCTTTTTATGGACAACAGCTTCGGTGGTTTTGCCTATGTTGACAAGGCATTCCCAATTGCTGCCGGACAAACGATTTCGCAGCCATTCACTGTCGCTTTTCAAACAGAGGTACTGAAAATCAAAAAATTGGAACGAGTGCTTGAAGTTGGGACCGGTTCGGGATACCAGGCGGCCGTCTTGTGCGAAATGGGTGCGACCCTGTTTACCATCGAACGGCAAAGACCCCTTTTCGATTTTGCCAGGACGCTCCTGCCGAAATTGGGTTATTCCCCCCAGTTTTTCTATGGAGACGGTTACCTGGGACTGCCAACCTACGGGCCATTCGATAAAATCATTGTCACGGCAGGTGCTTCTGCCATCCCTCCATTGCTCAAGCAACAGCTGGTGGTGGGTGGACGAATGGTGATTCCGGTTGGCGACACCCATCACCAGATCATGAAAATCATCACCAGAAAAACCGAAAACGAATATACGGAGGTTGAGGCCGGCAACTTCGTTTTCGTCCCAATGCTGCCGGGAATAGCCGATCAAAACAGGTAACTAATATTTGTAATGCTTTGAAAATCAAATTTATGTAATTCATAATTTGTTATTCGTAATTTATTTTGCAAATGATCCAAATTAAAAAGTTCACATTTAACCCGGTGGCAGTAAATGGATACCTTCTCTGGGATGAAACAGGTGAAGCTATCCTCATAGATCCGGCTTGTTACTACAGTGATGAGCAGGATGAGATCAATCAATTTGTATCCGGCCATCAGCTTACGATAGTTCGTCTTTTGAATACACACGGACATTTTGACCATTTGATGGGAAATGGTTTTGTTGCGGAAAAATGGAAGCTAAACTCGGGAATTCATCGGGAAGATGCTCCAATGCTGGGGCTGGCCAGTCAACATGCACAACGCTTCGGCATCACCATGTCAAATCCTGAAACCGATGTGGATTACCTCTCTGATGGCGAGACCATAGCTTTTGGCCATTCGGCGTTGAAGGTAATTCATGTGCCGGGTCATTCACCCGGCAGTGTAGCTTTTTATGGTGAAGATGACCAAATCGTGGTAGTTGGCGATATTCTCTTTCAGGGTTCCATCGGAAGGACCGACCTTCCTGGAGGCAATCATTCACAGTTGATTGCAGGAATCAAGCAAAAACTTTTGACCTTAGATGACAAGGTTATCGTATATTCCGGCCATGGAAACGAAACAACCATTGGGACGGAACGAAGATTGAATCCTTTTCTGAAATAAGTGACTAAAGTGACCAAAGTATTTGTTGCTTCAGATCGTTTTTGTTATTTTTCTTGCCTGTTGAATTGTTTCCATGCATCCGTTTTATGAATTCCTAACTCTTTGTTATTTAATATTTTAGTCACTTTAGATCACCTTAGTCGCTTAAGATCACTTTAGTTCACTCTTACATAAAAATCCAAATACACCCAAGAAAATGGCCATCGACAAATTTGTTAACCGTCACATAGGTCCACGAGACAAAGATATCCGCGAAATGCTTGAAGTTATTGGTGTTTCTTCATTGGAAGAGCTGATTGACCAGACCATTCCATCAGCCATCAGGCTAAAAAAACCACTCAATCTGCCCAATGGCCTGACCGAACGGGAGTATTACCGCCGAATTCTGCACCTGGCTTCCAGGAACAAAGTTTTCAATACATACATAGGAATGGGTTGGTACGATACCATTACTCCAGCAGTCATACTTCGGAATATTCTGGAAAACCCGGTTTGGTATACCTCTTATACCCCTTATCAGGCTGAAATTTCGCAGGGGAGGCTCGAGGCATTGCTTAATTTTCAGACCATGGTGTGTGAGATGACTTCTATGCCACTGGCCAATGCCTCTTTGCTGGATGAAGCCACCGCAGCTGCAGAGGCACTTCACATGATGTTTGCCCTTCGTTCAAGGGCCCAGGAAAAGGCAGGAGCAAATGTCTGCTTTGTGGATGAAAAGATCTGGCCCCAGACATTGGATGTGTTGTTTACGCGCGCCGAACCACTCGGCATCGAGATCGAAGTTGGTGATTTCAAGGAGGCTGCTCTCAGCGAGAAATGGTTTGGAGCAATCGTTCAATATCCCAATTCAGATGGTGTAATTTTTGATTACGAGGAATTTGCGAAGATGATTCACCTGGGTGGTGCCAAGATTGCAGTGGCAGCCGACCTCCTTTCATTGGCACTTCTTACACCTCCCGGCGAGTGGGGGGCAGATATAGTCTTTGGTTCCACACAGCGGTTTGGCGTTCCCATGGGGTATGGTGGTCCATCCGCTGCATTTTTCGCAACACTCGAAGCTTACAAGCGCGACCTTCCCGGTAGGATCATCGGCGTCTCAAAGGATGCTGGTGGAAAGCCTGCTTTAAGACTGGCTCTTCAGACCAGGGAGCAACACATCAAAAGGGAGAAGGCAACCTCTAACATCTGTACTTCGCAAGGATTATTGGCAACGATGGCCGGTATGTATGCCACTTACCATGGTCCGGAAGGTATCCGTAACATTGCTGAGCGGGTTCACAGCATTGCCGTACTCATTGCAGGAGAGGTTGGCAAACTTGGATATGCCTGTGACACAACCGGTTTTTTTGATACGCTGAAAATTACGCTGCCGCGTCATGTTAAGAAGGAAGACATCGAGTGGTTGTCTGTCGCACTGGAGATGAATTTCAGGTATTTTGAACAGGGAGAGGTTGGAATCAGTATCGATGAAACCACCAACCTTGAAGATATCAACTGGATTTTAGAGGTATTTGCAAAGGCTGCCAACAAGGTTGTTCCGTGCCTGGGCAGAATTCCCGAACTTAGCAGCATTTCTGCACATTTCAGCAGGAAATCCACTTTCCTGAAGCAAGAGGTCTTCAGTCGCTATCGTTCAGAAACAGAGATGGCACGGTACATCAAAAGACTGGAGAAGAAAGATATTTCATTGGTGCATTCCATGATTTCTCTTGGATCGTGCACCATGAAACTCAATGCAGCAACCGAGATGCTTCCGCTTAGCTGGATTGAATTCAACGGCATTCATCCCTATGTGCCCAAAAATCAGGCAATGGGTTACCACGAAATGATGGAAGAGATGCGACGTGATCTCGCTGAGATTACGGGGTTTGCCGATATTTCGTTTCAGCCAAATTCGGGTGCAGCCGGAGAGTATGCCGGGTTACTCGTGATCCGTGATTACCACAAAAGCAGGGGAGAGGGTCACCGGGATGTGGTTTTAATTCCGTCATCGGCGCATGGAACCAATCCGGCAAGTGCTGTAATGGCAGGTAACAAAGTGGTGGTGGTAGGTTGCGACGACAATGGAAATATCAACGTAGATGAACTTAAAGCGAAAGCAGAAGAACACAGAGACCATCTTGCAGGCTTCATGGTCACTTATCCATCTACCCATGGGGTATTCGAAGCCTCCATCGTAGAGATGTGCGACGTCATTCACCAAAATGGCGGGCAAGTCTACATGGACGGTGCCAACATGAATGCCCAGGTTGGACTCACCAATCCTTTCAGAATCGGTGCAGATGTTTGCCACCTTAATCTTCACAAGACTTTTGCCATCCCACATGGTGGTGGTGGTCCGGGGGTCGGACCGATCGGTGTTGCAAAACACCTTGTTGAGTTTCTTCCTTCCCATCCTGTAATGAACAATGGTCATATTGGCATTCATGCGGTTTCGGCAGCTCCTTGGGGAAGTGCTTCAGTCCTTCCAATCACTTACGGCTACATCAAGATGCTTGGAGCAGACGGTTTGACAGAAGCCACCAAAATTGCGATTCTGAATGCCAATTATATAGCGGCCAGGCTCAAAGACAATTTTGGCATCCTCTATACAGGTGCAAATGGCCGGGTGGCCCACGAGATGATTTTGGAGTGCCGTCACCTGAAGGGTGGTGCAGATATTTCGGAGACGGATATCGCCAAGCGCCTGATGGATTACGGATTCCATGCTCCAACCCTCTCTTTCCCGGTGCATGGCACACTCATGGTCGAACCCACCGAAAGCGAATCGAAGGAAGAGTTGGATCGTTTCGTGGATGCCATGAATGGTATCTTTGCTGAGATCAAGGAGATTGAAACGGGTGCTGCTGATCCGGCCGACAATGTGCTAAAAAATGCACCGCACACACCGGAGGTGCTCACTGCCAACGAATGGAACCACTCCTATTCCAGGGAGAAAGCGTGTTATCCACTTGCCTGGCTGAAGGATAATAAATTCTGGGTACCTGTTGGCAGGGTCGACAATGCCTATGGCGACAGAAACCTTTTTTGTACTTGCGAACCACTCGAGAGCTATGTAAAATAATTTAGGAATGGTCGTCTTCCCAAATGCCAAAATCAATATTGGTCTGAACATTCTTCGCAAACGCAAGGATGGATACCACGATCTTGAAACGCTCTTTTATCCCATTGGATTGAAAGATGCGCTGGAATACGTTGTCAATGGGAAGAATAGGCTCAATTTTAACAGCAGCGGTTTGAATCTCGGCATCGATCCAGAACAAAACATCGTCGCAAAGGCTTACAGGATGCTTCAGGAGGATCACCAGCTTCCCGGACTGGATATTCATCTTCACAAGGCAATCCCATTTGGTGCCGGACTCGGAGGAGGTTCATCCGATGCAGCTTTTTTCCTGAAATCACTGAACGAATACCTTGGGTTGAATATTTCTGACGAAAAATTAAAAACCCTGACGGGAAGGCTCGGGGCGGATTGTACCTTTTTCCTTGAGAACAGGCCTGCCATGGCCACTGGAACAGGTGACAAGCTGTCGGCTATTGATCTGAATCTTAAGGGCTATCATCTCTTGTTGGTAAAACCTCCATTTGGCGTTGATACAAAAACTGCCTATGCTGGAATTGTACCCCAGGAGTCAGCTGCTGATTTTAAAACGATGATCTTGTCGGGAGTTGCGAATTGGGAAGGTCAAATTAAGAATGATTTTGAACCATCCCTCTTTGGGCAATTTCCCGGGCTCTCTCTACTCAAGAACAGCCTCACGGCGATGGGAGCAAGTTATGTCTCGATGTCGGGAAGTGGATCCTCAATTTATGGGCTTTTCAAGAGCAAACCTACCGTGAAAGCATCCGATTTCCCATTGGATTATTTTATCTGGCAGGAAGAACTAACCTGAAACAGAAAAGGATGCCATTGAGCATCCTTTTCTGTTTTCTAACCTATATTTTGTTGATCAATAGAATTTTGCACGTTTGTCGACAACATCGGCATTTTCACGTAAGGCTTCAAAAGCCTGTGAAGAGACCCTGTAGCCAAGCGCCATTTTGCTTTGGTACTTTTCAGCGGCGATATCTGTACTGGTCCCTTTGTTGACTGCAGTGGCCTTGATTACATACACCCCGCTGGTTCCTGCGACAGGCTTGGAAACTGCACCGGCTTCCAAAACTGAGGCGGCGCCATTGAGTGCCGGCTCAACGCCAATTCCAGGAATTGAATAGAGCTCGAACGTAACATCAGGTACCTGAGCCACCTTGCTGCCAAGCGATGCTGCGAGCGAATTCAGATCCGTCTTCCCGGCCATCTGGGTTTTCAACTGTTCAGCTTTCTTATCCTTTCTGATGGCAAGTTCGATGGTAGGTTTGACAGTATTGAAAGGGGTAAAACCTTTGTCCTGGATATTGCTGAGTACTGCTACGACGAATTGACTACCCATTTCAAAAATCGGAGTGTTTTCTGAGCTGATTACTGGCTGACCAAGTTCTGCCTTGAAGACTGCACGAACAAGTACCCTGGAGTTCTCCAATCCGGTAACTTCCTTGTCGGCTTCGAAAAGACTCGCCAAACGCTTGTTGAGTCCCTGGGTGGTGACCGATGCGCGGAAGGCTTTCAAATCGCGGTTTTCAGCAGCAAATTTAGAAGCATTCGAATAAGTTTGCTGGTAAGTCTGACTGCTCGGTTCGATGTTGCGTACGATGGTAGCCAGTTGAACATTCTTGGTAGTGAGGCCACGTTTGGTAACCTGTATCAGGTGTACGCCAAATTGGGAATTGACAATCTGGTAGTCGTTGATCTTACCAAAAAAGGCAGCCTCGTCAAAAGGTTTTACCATGGCTCCTCTCTTGAACCAGCCCAGTTCACCACCTTTAACGGCAGAACCTTCGTCGTTTGAGTATTTCTTGGCCAAGGATGCAAAGTCGGCACCAAGTACGAGGAGATGTTTCAAACTGTCTGCAGTACTCTTTGCCTTTGCCAATTCGGCCTGGGCAGCTACACGAATAAGTATGTGGCGGGCATTGACTGAGTCGGGCAGATCTTCAAATTTCTGAATTTTACATAGTTTCCAGGCGTTGCCCTCCTTGTAAGGACCGTAAAGATCCCCTGTCTTGCCATTGAAGGCAAAATCGGCAAGAGTTCCGGAGAGTTCTGACTTCTTGAAAAAAGTAGGATCGAACTGCTTGTCGGAATTTACATTGACATAAGCACCCGGATCTTCAATGGAGGTAAATTCCGGTTTGATGTCATTGATCCATTTGATGACCTTGTCCTCGTCACCTTTTGTTGCAACGACAGGAAAAAGGACATATTCAATGTCACGGCTGGCCTCTTGTTTGTATTTGTCCTTGTGGTCTGTATAATATTTTTCTGATTCAGCCACTGGAACCTTTACGGCACTGTCGGAGATTGAAGAAAACGGTTTGCTCACATACTCTATGGTGACTTTTTTATTTTTTCCCTCAAGACTGAATTTGGCTTCGTCGGTAGTGGTGTAGATCCCTTTGGTGAGGAGATTGTTGTATTTTGTAAATGAACGCTCTTCAACAATTTGATTTTCAACAAATAACCAATAATTGTGCTCCTGTCCGGTAGAATTGTTCTGCTGAAATTTTAGAAATTGAATCAGGGCTGGCCTGTTGATGGACCCGGTTTTTTGGTCGCGGAACAAACTTTGGATGATGGCATGTGGGTTTTCGCCCTGAACCAGATCAAACAGTTCGTTGGATGTGACGCCAATCCCCAGGTTATCATAGATCTCTTTCATTGTATAGTTCCTGACAAGGCTCATCCAGGTTTGCTCCCTGACCTGTTCTGTCGTTTTCTGATCGAGCGAAGTTGAACCTGAATTCATTTTGTAAATATCGGTCAGGTCATCCACTTTCTTTTGGAATTCCTTGTAATCTACGCTCTTTCCGGCAATTTTAGCGATCTCCTGTTGGTTGCCCCGCATGATTGAACTGCCTGATTTTACTGCATCTCCAAGAACAAAGGCTGCCAGTGCCAACCCAATAAATATGGTGATTCCTATTCCCGCCCGGTTTCTGATTTTTTCTAATGTAGCCATCCGTTTTCTGGTTATTTATTTACTTAACTGTTAAATCTTTT
>CAZGSQ010000005.1:0-71645 GCA_964528535.1 uncultured Tangfeifania sp.
ACTGAACCTGTACACATATGTTTTCTTCAGAAGTCCGATACAGCCCACCAATTCGCCTTTGTAACCAATGGCAAAAGTTGTTGTGGGAACTTCCAACTGACACAGATGGATAAATTCAGATGCATTCGCCTCAGAATAGGGCGATGGAAGCATGTCCCTGACATTGTCCCAAATTCTCCTGTTGTTGCAAAGTTCGGCCAAACGGAATTTATCCTTGTCATCAAAGATCCTTAATGAAAGATCTTCTTTGTTGGGTATTTGTTTGTTCATCAGATGGTTAAATTTGAGGATGTATCATTTTGCCTTTGGCTATCATTTCAAGAATTGCATTTTCCCATCTTCCATCGGCTTTGGCCGCTTCGATGGCCTTCCACCCCGAGGGTTTCATTCTGTCTGTAAACCAAATGCGATGACAGGCTGGTCAATTTTTTCCTTCCTGGACATTGGGTTCATTTCGTTGGATCCATTGCCATCCAGGCAGGCCTGGATAGAAGGAGCAGTGGGTACTGTGCACAACTTTCAACATGGGCTCCCTGCAAATATCCCGTACTTAACAGGAATTCGTTCACAATTTCACCTCCTGTAAATTTGAACGTTTGTTTGAAAAGCTTGACCCATGCCAACTTTGTTTTTGGATGATGCTGGTCCAGCCAATTCTTGAAAGAGCCATAGTCAGCTTGCAGCTTCAGAATGACGCCGGCATTGTGAATGGTGGCATCAATCTTTAAACGGTTGCGGATGATTCCTGCATCGTTGAGCAACCGTTGCCTGTCGGCTTCCTGGTAAGCGGCAACTGTTGAAATGTCAAAGTGTTGAAATGCAGATTTGAAATTTTCCTGCTTGTTGAGAATGGTGGTCCAGCTTAAGCCTGCCTGAAAAATTTCGAGGATCAGCCGCTCAAAAAGTTCATTGTCATTGGCTATCGGAAAACCGTAGGCATGGTCGTGGTAAATGCGGTGGACATTGTTCAGGTCATATTTTTCGACTGCCTCGCAATAAGATTTTGGTTTTTCCATCCTTGATCCTTTAAAATGTTGCTTTAATAATCTTCTGATTCTATATTTTATTTGCCTTTGACCTGGAGGATTTGCCTCTGTTTTCTGTATTCGACGATGGGTTTGTCACCCATGATCAATTTTTCCTCCATCTTAAAAGTTGATTTGATAGGAAGCTGTCTCTCTACGACTCTTTTGTCCTGTCGGAGGATGATCAGGCTCGAGATTTTGCCCAGGTAATTGAACAACTCTTTCAGCAATGGTATCCTTACCATTCGTTGGTAATAGCGGATGTAAATAATTGTATTCTCTTCATCGACAGGTACAAAGGCGGCAAAGGCCCTGATTTTATCAGAGATGAAATTCTGCCAGATGTTGGGGAAATGAAACTGAAGTCTGAAAAGATCGTGGTAATTAGGTATTTCATCCGGCTTAAGAGGTGTACTCTTTCCATCGTCTTTCACGTTGTGAACATAAAATGTGAGCAGGTCGTTTTCGAGTGTCACCACCGGACCATTGACGAGGGTTTTGGCTCCCCTGCCGATGGTTGTAGCATGAACAAAAGGAAGATGAACTACATCCAGCTGGTTCTCTATGGCCCTGGAATAGTGTACTTTCCAGTGATCCTGGAGGCTGGACCATGAAAAGTCTGCCAGTTCCTCAAAGAAAAATGGCGGAGTGGTCCTATTTTCTTCTTCGCCCCACCAGAGCCAGATCAGTCCATGCCGCTCGTGGGTGGTGTAAGCCTTTACTTTCATGTTTTCGGGAACAGCTTTGTTCAAACCGTTGGCGGGAATCAGCTGTACGGTTCCCGATCCATCAAACAGAAATCCATGAAAAGGACATTGCAACAGTCCATTTACAAGCTTCCCACACGAAAGGGAGGCGCCGCGGTGGCAACATTGGTTGGCAATGCAGCAGACCATGCCATTTTTGTTACGCCAAAGCGCAAGGTGCTGATTCAACCGTTTGACTTTTAATGGTTCTCCATTTTTTAACTCTTTTGATTCAAGAATGACGTACCATTGGTTGTAGATCATAATCAGCTGCTTTGAATTTGTAATTTTTGCGCCATTTGAAGCAATTCGCAGGTTGTTCTCCAGTTTCTGGTGGTTGCCACAACCTTTAGCCTGCTTTCAAAGAAATTATTGGTAAGCTTGGTTTGGCCATATCCGTTTGGACAGTAAAGGTAAATGGTTTTGTCAATCAATTCAAATTCATCGGGTTGAAAGTGATTGTGCAGTATGGAACCTATCTTTTCAGGATCTGGCCTGTCAGATAGGAAGGTCGCATGAAGGGCTGAGATTGCTTTTTCTGTGTCCTTTAAGAAAGGATTGTTGCCAATCGTTTCAATTAGTTCATCCTTCATTTTTACGATGACGGGAACCTCAAAACCAAATGTTTCCGCCATTTCGGATGCAATTTTGTTTGAAAGTTCATAGGGATTGGACTGTTCGCTTTGAAAAATAACATTTCCACTTTGGATGTAAGTTTGGACGTTCGCAAATCCAAGTGCATGAAACATGCCGCGTAAAATCTCCATTTTGACCAAATTTCGGCCACTCACGTTGATTCCTCTCAAAATGGCAATACAGGTGTTCATTTTGGTCTTTTTAGGAGGTTTTGACTTATCCTGAACTGCACAATTTCTGTAATGAGGTCGACAGGAAGCGGCTTGTCAAGAAGAAATTGAATGGTTCCTTTTGACCATTTAAATTCAGAAAGCCTCAACTTAAAGGCCTCAATACCCGATCCGGTCGGATAGAATCCGATGTGATTCTTGTATCCAGCAAAATAGACCAGAATCCCATTCTGCTTGAAGGCAGGCATTTGGTAACCAATCACCTCTTCTGCGTCTGGAGCTGCCGCCCTGATGGTTTGGCGAAGCTGCTCCAGTACCAATTTTGTCTTCTCGGGAAATTCTGCTATGTATTTGTCTATGTGAATATTGGTGTTCATTGCAGATTCTCTTTGTCTTTTAATATTCTGCTTATACGAAGAATATCCGAAAAGTTCATTTTTGAAATCTCTTTAACCAGCCGGCTTATAGGCAAGGACCAATACTAAGAGATCAAGTGTGGCACAAACCTGCTAAGGTTATCTGTGATCAAGCTGTCGCTCTCCCGGATGCCAATGCCGGCAGATTCCTGACCGACGATCCAGCTTCCTACCAATGGATAGTTTTTGTCGAACTCAGGCAGAAGGCAGAGTTCCTGGTAGATGAATCCTTCTTCACCGTAATCGCCCTCCGTTTGGGCAATAGTCGAACCATAATCGACCAATTGGATGTTTTGACCTTCCCGCGATAGCAAAGGTTTCTTTGCATAATTCAATCCCAGTTTGAAATTGTCGCACTCAAAATAGGCTTCCAGAAGATTTGGATGCCCCTCGTTGAGCTGCCACAAGATTGGCAGGATGGCTTTGTTGGACAGGATCATTTTCCAGCTCGGCTCGATCCAGAAAGCCTTGTTCGTGTCGTTGGTTATATTTAATCCAAAATCCTCATTAACAAGCCATTCATATGGATAAAGTTTGAAGATATTCTTCATTGAACCATTCTCGTTGTCCAGAAATTCATGGTGAAAACCATCCCAACCAATCTCATCCAGGTAGATAAATTTAGTATCCAGACCCGCCTGAAGTGCGCAATCCCGCATGTATTCGGTGGTGGTAAAGTCTTCGAGGCTCTCCTTGATACAGGTAAAATGGAGCGGCCCATCCTGTAAATATTCCTTCAGATAAGCCCAATAGGCAACAAGTTTTTCATGAATGGAGTTGAACTGATCTTTTTTTGGAAAAAGATCCTGAAGCCAATACCACTGAACCACAGATGATTCGAACAGTGAGGTAGGTGTGTCGGCATTGAATTCGAGCAATTTGGGAATGCCATTTTTGAAAGAAAAATCGAAGCGTCCATAAATGGCAGGGGCATCATCGTTCCAGCTTGCCTCAATGTGTGGAATGAACCATTCGGGGATGTTGAATTTGCGGTAAAGTTTCTCATCTATAACATGTTGAACGGCTTCCAGACACCGCTCCCACAGCTCATTTGTCGCCTTTTCGATGGTATCCACCTCCTTCATCGACAATTCATAATAAACAGATTCGTCCCAATATTTTGTGTCGAGGGTGTGAAAACCGAACCCAATATTTTCAACTTTCTTCTGCCAGTCGCTCCTGGGGGTCACAAGGTGTCGTTTCAAAACAATGCAATTTAGGATGAAACATGAAAAACAGAGCTGCCGAATCCACCTCTGACAACGTTGCCTTTGAAGGTGTTGCTACCAATATTTGAACTCTCATGAATGGCTGAAGAGAAGTATCCTGTTCGTGCATAGCCTCTGTTCATGAAGAGTCCGTAAGGTCTGAAGGCGTAATATCCGCCATAATATCCGGGATGAACATGGGTGTACCTTGCCGTAGTATCCGAGCGCATAAAGATCCGCTTGTCTGATTTGCCTTGTTGGTTGTTGCACGAGGTGATTACGGCAGCCATCAGAACCAGTTTGATAAACTCTGATTTCTTCATGGCTTTTATTTTACGGTGATGTAAAGCTCGTAATCTTTTTTCAACTGGACGGATTTTGTCTCACCTGCCGAATTTTCTGCCTCCTGGGAGGTGATGCCCAACGTTGGGATGGTATCCCTGTAAACAATCTTCTTGATAAGGATGTTTTTTACCCAAACTTGATGTGTAGTGACCAGAATGTCGTGTTTCTGATCAAGATGATCAACATTCAGTACCGTTTCAATGGCACCATCCTTTGAAATGGGTTTGTCTTCATCGTCGTTGCATCCCGAGAGAAAGAGGGCAAGAACAGGAAGAAGCAGGAACATTAATTTTTTCATGTCGGATCTATTTTTGTCTTGTAGGACCATACGATCTGTCACCTGGCAGATCTTTCAAAAGAGAACAATTAAAATTTGGCGAACTCATATGAGTAGGAAAAAGGCAAAACAAATTTACCACATTTGGGGAGAATAGCACTCCTGCTACCTTTATAATATTTGGATAAAATATGTTTTTTGGAATTTTCAGCCGAACTTTCAATCCTTGAATCGTGAAATCTCCTCCATTGAGTTAAAATTGGTGAACAATTGTGGAAATTGCTCCACCAGCGCACCGGCTTCGTAGCGGTAAACGTCACATTTTTCGAGAATTTTGTGGATTGCTAAATTTCCGGATTTTACGGCTTCTTCGAAGGTCACCATCATTTTTGTTCTGTAGAGTGCGCACAAGGGCTCCATAACACCATCATGGAAAGGTATGACCACATCTGCTTGGTTGGCATTTTCTATCAGTCCTTCAATTAATTCAGGAGTTAAAAATGGCAGATCGCATGCCAGCACCAGGCTCCAGGGGCTTCTGGAATTTTTTAAAACGGAGGCCAACCCGGCGGCAGGACCTCTCCCTGAGACCTCATCGGGCACAATTTCAAGTCCGAATTCGAGGTAGCCAGGATGCCCCGAGCTGATTAGAATCCGATCTGTAAAAAGGGATAGTAATTCGATGCCATAGCCGGCAAGTGGTTTGCCCCGAAACGCTACAAGCCCCTTTTCCTTCCCCATGCGGCTGCTCTTGCCGCCTGCAAGGAGGATTCCTGTCAAATCTGAACGGTCCATGGAGGATAAATTACGAATTGCGGTACTACAATGAAAGTAGCACAAACTTACCTGTTTTCAAAATAAGCTGTCAGGTTATTGTTATTTTTGTTGGGGAGAGGCTATTCTAAGCAAGAATTAACAAAATTGAGAAGAAAAATGGAGCAATCGAGGCAACAGCTTACCTACCGTGAAGCACTCACAAAGAGTATGGAACTCTGCAGCCAGACAGAAAAGTGTCGTTTTGATATGGAGCTGAAGTGCCGTGACTGGTTACTCTCGAGCGAGGAGACCTCCAGACTCACCGATTATCTGCAACATGAAAAATTCATTGATCACCAACGGTATGCCAACAGCTTCGTGAACGACAAATTCAAGTTCAACAAGTGGGGAAAAATTAAGCTTGTTTATGCCTTGCGGCAGAAGCAGTTGGAAGAAAGGTTCATTCAGGAGGCATTGTCATGTCTGCCTGAGGATGCCTACCTGAAAGTGTTGCTTGACCTACTTTCCGCGAAAGCGAAAACATTGACCAAATTGGACGACTTCACCCGAAAGGGCAAAATGGTAGCCTTCGCCCAAAGCCGGGGTTTTGAGGTTGACGAGACACTCAGGGTTTTGGAACGAATGGGGAAATGATTCTCTTCTTCCCACCTTCCCATCTTCTCGCATTCCTGTTTTCCAAATTAATAATTCTACCTTTGCAAGAATTTTAACCGTTTGTTAACTGCAACAGCATGATTTTGAAAGAGCAACTCAAAGAGCTTGTTGAGCGCCGGGATGCGCTGAGGAGGTATCTTTGACATCGATAGTAAACTAATCCGAGTAGAAGAAGAGGAGTTGAAGACCCAGGATCCGGATTTCTGGAGCAACCCCAAGGAGGCGGAAGCCCACATGCGACTGATACGAACCATCAAAGCCTGGACAGACAGTTTCAGTTCCGTTGACAACCAGGTAGAAGAGTTGCAGGTGATTTTCGAATTCAGCGAAGCCGGCGAAGCAACCGATGATGAAGTTGAGACCCACTTTTCCGAGGCCCGGACGGCTATCGAGGATCTGGAGACGCGCAACATGTTGCGGCGCGAAGAGGATCGCCTGGGTGCAGTGCTGAAGATCAACGCCGGCGCCGGTGGCACGGAGTCGAACGACTGGGCCGATATGCTGATGCGCATGTACCTGCGCTGGGCCGAGAAACACAAATACACGGTGAGGGAAGCCAGTTTCTTGCCAGGTGAAGATGTTGGTGTGAAGAGTGTAACCCTCGAGATCGAAGGCGATTTTGCCTATGGTTACCTGAAAAGTGAGAATGGGGTGCATCGCCTGGTGCGCATCTCGCCTTTCAATGCGCAGGGCAAGCGGCAGACCTCCTTTACCTCTGTTTTTGTCTCTCCTTTGGTAGATGATACCATCGAAATAGAGGTGAATCCCGGAGATATCTCCTGGGATACTTTTCGTTCGGGTGGGGCAGGCGGACAAAATGTAAACAAAGTGGAAACCGGTGTGAGGCTCAAGCATGCACCTTCTGGTATTATCATTGAAAATACTGAATCGCGCTCGCAACTTCAAAACAAGGAAAATGCCATTCGTTTGCTAAAATCACAGCTTTACGAGTTGGAATTGAGGAGACGAATGGAAGCGCAAACCAAACTGGAAGCTACCAAAATGAAGATCGAATGGGGTTCACAGATCCGGTCTTATGTCATGCAACCTTACAAGCTGGTGAAAGACAACCGTACCGATTTTGAGACTTCCAATGTGCAGGGTGTGATGGATGGCGATATCGATGGTTTTATCAAGGCTTTTCTGATGGAGTTTTCAGAAAGTCAGAAAGGGGAATAGGGATTAGGGGACTTACGGACTGGGGGACTAAGGACGAAGAAGACTGGGAAGAGTGGACGACCAGGAGGAAGGAAGAGGGTCTGAACGGAGCCTCTGAAGTGCTTTGTGATGGATGTATAAAGGTATTTGATCTGTTGTATTTTTTAGATAGATTTGTGGGTAAAGGATTCGATTGAAATTTTCAGTTTTTAAACTATTCATAAACTACCCATGGAAGAAAACAATCAAGATTCACGCAGGAGTTTCATCAAAAAGTCGGCAGCTGCCTCGGCTTTTCTGACCATTCCAACCATCATCCCGGTGCATGCCTTTGGCGCAAACGACCGCATCAATGCAGCCGTGCTGGGAGTCAACGGTAGAGGCAAGAACCACATCGAGGGGTTGATGGAACAACCAAATGTTCAAATCACCACCTTTGTTGACCCCGATTTGAATGTTGCCAACGAGCGCGCCAAAGAGTTTGAGGCAAAGTATGGAAAGAAGGTAAATGTGGTGCAAGACATGCGCAAAGCCTTCGAAGACAAGGATTTGCATGTTGTGACGGTGGCCACCCCAAACCACTGGCACACATTAGCCACCATCTGGGCCTGTCAGGCTGGAAAAGATGTCTATGTGGAGAAACCTGGATCCCACAATATTTGGGAAGGACGCAAAATGGTGGAAGCGGCCCACAAATACAACCGTGTGGTGCAGCATGGTGTTCAACTCCGTAGTTCTGTTGCCATTCAGGAGGCCATTCAGCTTCTTCGCGACGGTTACATTGGCAATGTTTACATGGCCCGGGGACTCGTTTTTAGGAAAAGAGGTGACATTGGCAACAAACCAACGGAACCGGTACCTGCAGGTTTGGATTATGACATCTGGACCGGTCCGGCACCCAAACGGCCATTTACCAAAAATATTGTGCATTACAATTGGCACTGGCATTGGGATTACGGCAATGGAGATGTTGGTAATCAAGGTATTCACGAAACAGATCTCTGCATGTGGGGTTTGAATGTTGGTTTGCCCAACAAAATAACTGCCATGGGCGGAAAATTCCTTTTTGACGACTGCAAAGAAACCCCCGAGTTGCTTTCTTCAGTTTACCATTATCCTGACGAGAAAAAGATCATCCAGTTTGAGGTGCGCCCCTGGTACACCAATGCCGAAGATGGATCTTCGGTAGGAAATATTTTTTATGGAGACAAGGGCTACATGGTCATCAAGGGTTACGATACTTATGAGACATTTCTTGGCGACAAGAAGGAGCCAGGGAAGAAAAACAAGGCAGGTGGTGATCACTTCAAAAATTTCATAGAAGCAGTAAGGGCTCACGATCCAAAGATGGTCAATGCACCCGTAGAGAGTGCACATCTTTCGTCGGCCCTCGCCCACCTGGGTAACATCGCCTACAGGACCGGAAGGGTATTGACCTTTGATCCTAAATCAGAAAAATTCGTGAACGACCCGGAGGCCGACAAATACTTGAGTCGCAATTACAGGGCACCATTTATCGTTCCTGATAAGGTATAGCATTTAATGGCTGACAGATTTTCAAAAACTGTCAGCCATTTTTTTTTGAATAAGTTTCTCCATGGACCTACAACACTCATCGAAATCAACAGAAGAGACAAAGCTTCTTGAATCCCAACTCTCGGTGCTGAGAGAAAAATATTATTTTCTGGAATCTGAACTTAAAGCAATTACCAAAGAGAAGGAGAAGTACAAGGCGATTGCTGAATTTGCCCACGATTGGGAGTTTTGGATTGATCCTAAATTTAATTTCCTTTGGATCTCTCCGTCAAGCCATGATCTGACAGGTTATACCCCCGACGAGTTTTTTAAGAATCCAAATTTGTTTTATGAACTAATTTATCAAGAGGATGACCAGCAAGTGAGACGATTCATGCATGACTCACTTAGCTTCATGCAGATTGGTCAAAACATAGAATATAGAATTCTCACCAAAACGAAGCAATTGCGGTGGTGTGAAATGAACGGTAAAGCAGTGTTTGACGAAAGAAATCATTACTTGGGTCAGAGGATTTCCATTCGCGACATCACAAGGCTTAAAACAGCACTGGGCCTGGTTCGAGAAATGGCAGAGAGTCAAGAGTGGGAGAGAAAGGTTAAAGAAAGGTACAGAGATGAAATATCAGGTAAAGAGAGGGAATTGGTTACCTCCTTGATCAGGATTGCACAGAAAAATGAGCTGGTAGCTTACATCCGAAAAAATCTTGGCTTAATCCACATGACCGTTCCCCCACCGATGCAACTCAAGATTGCAACTATTTTGGATAAAGTTGACGAACATCAAAGAATGCAATTGTTTAACTGGGAGGATTTTAAGTGCCATTTCGAAAAAGTGCACCAGGGGTTTTTTATACGGTTGAATGAGCGTTTTCCGAAATTGACAGTCAAGGATCAACGGATGTGTGCCTATCTGTACCTTGGTTTATCTACCAAAGAATTGGCTGCATTGACCAACATTACCCCCGCAAGTGCAGAGATTGCCAGAATCAGGTTGCGGAAAAAGCTGGGATTGTCCCGCCTGCAAAACATGAATTCCTTTCTATTGGCTCTGTAGAAACGAATTTTGTAACCTTCATCTATTCTTTACAAAAAGCTGAAAAAATTCTTAACTGGACAGCTTGCTGGATCATTGTTTTGCCGATTCTCAACAATTCTTCGTTTGGGGGTGACACTTTGTGCCATCAGATTCGATTAATTCAAATTTGAATGTAATCGTGATAGGTTCTAAATAACAGTAAATCAATATTATAATATTATATGTTAGGAACATATAAATTGTGTTAGGTAATAATATGGTTTTTTGTAATCTGATAAGCCAAAAATCAGCTTTCTTTGTTGGCTAACTCTAAACCTGATACAAATGGAAGATTCCAAATACCGGAAACTGACAAACGAAGAGGTCGGTCAGTTGATAGTTCAGGGCTGTTGTTGTGAAGACTGGAACTTAATGCAAGTTGTCTCTGATTTTTTACCTGATACTGTTAGGCAGACCCAATTTTCAGGGACCAACCGACTTGGAAGATTTGATGAAGAGATTACGCTCTACGGTGGGGTCAGGATGAAGACAGGGATCGTACAAGCACACCTTCACAATTGTACGGTTGGCGACAATGCACTGATCAGCAATGTGAAAAGCTACATTGCCAACTACAACATTGGAAAACATGTGATCATTCACAACCTGAATCAGTTGGCCGTTGAAGGGACCACCTCGTTTGGAAACGGTATCAGGGTAAAGGTGATCAATGAATCTGGAGGACGCGAGATTCCTATTTATGACCATCTCTCGGCCCAGGAAGCATACATTCTTGCACTCTACCGGCACCGTATGATTGCCGTGAATGAAATTGAAAGACTGATTGGCAATTACACTTCCATGGTAGCTTCGCAGGTTGGAACCATAGGTGATGGGGTTCAGATGATCAATTGTGGAACCCTCCGAAATGTTAAAATTGCCCCTTGTGCCATCCTGGAAGGGGTATCGAAGCTCGATAATGGCAGTATCAACAGTACTGCTTCCGATCCTGTGACAATCGGCCAGGGTGTCATTATGGAAAATTTCATTGTCTGTTCAGGGACCAGGATCACTGATTCGACACTGGTTTCCAACTCTTTTATCGGACAGGGCTGCATCCTCGACAAACATTACTCGGCCGTTGAGTCGGTCTTTTTTGCCAATTGTCAGGGTCTTCATGGGGAGGCCTGTTCTATTTTTGCAGGACCCTACACGGTATCGCACCACAAATCATCGCTTTTGATTGCAGGCCTGTTCTCTTTCATGAATGCCGGAAGCGGCTCCAACCAAAGTAACCACCTGTATAAATTGGGACCAATTCACCAGGGGGTGATAGAAAGAGGAGCCAAAACAACGAGTGATTCTTACATCCTTTGGCCATCCAGGATCGGTGCTTTCTCGTTGGTGATTGGCCGCCACTACCGTCATTCTGACACGACCGACTTTCCCTTTTCATACTTGATTGAAGAGCATGACGAAAGCCGCTTGATTCCAGGCATCAATCTTCAGAGTATTGGAACCATCCGTGACTCACAAAAATGGCCCAAACGTGACAGGCGGAAAGATACAAACCTGCTCGATTCAATCAATTTCAACTTGCTGAGTCCATATACCATCCAGAAGATGATCAATGGCAGGGCCATTCTTTTGGAATTGCTGCATGCTTCGGGCGAAACGGCTCCGCATTACACCTACAAGGGCATGATCATCAAGAACAGTGCCCTCCTGCGGGGAATCGAACTTTATGACAAAGCAATCTGGAAATTTTTAGGTAATTCTTTGATATCCAGAATTCAACGAATGGAAGTCGAAACTACCAGCGACCTCAGTGAAGCCTTAAAAATGGATTCTACATTGGGAAGTAACTCCAGATGGCTCGATCTGGCAGGAATGATCTGCCCCTCAGATGCTGTGGATCATCTGCTTGACTCCATTGAAAACAAAAAAAATGATTCACTTGAGGAGATTCATGCCTTCATCAGGTCGATTCATCAAAACTATTATTCCTATGAGTGGTCGTGGGCAGTCGATGTTTTTACGCAGTTTTACAAGATTCCTGTGGCGGAGTTCTCGGCTGTCGATGTAATTGAAGTGACGAACCGATGGAAAACTGCCGTGTTGGAAATTGACAAATTGCTTTACAACGATGCCAAAAAGGAGTTCTCGCTCATCAAACAGACTGGATTTGGAATTGACGGAGACAAGGTGGTCAGACAACTCGACTTTGACGAGGTCAGAGGCGAATTCGAAACACACGCAGAGGTGATTTCCATCCGTGAACACATGGATAAAAAGGAGGCACTGGGGAGTGAAATTGTTGCGAAGATGGAAAAAATCCTGTTGTTGCAGGCCATTAAAAATTAATTATTATGTGCGGAATAGTTGGATACGTGGGTGAAAACAAGGCCTATCCCTTTCTTATTCAGGGCCTGAAAAGATTGGAATACCGTGGATATGATTCAGCCGGACTCGCTATTTCGGGTACTGCCTTGAATCTGCACAAATGCAAAGGAAGGGTAGCCGATCTGGAGCAACACGTTGGCTCCAAAGCAGTAGATGGCTCCATCGGCATCGCCCACACCCGCTGGGCTACCCATGGAGAACCCAACGACAGGAATGCCCATCCGCACCAGTCGATGCACGATCATTTTGTCCTGGTTCACAATGGCATAATTGAAAATTATGCAGAATTGAAGGCTGACCTTACCAGGAATGGTTTCAAATTTAAATCCGAAACTGATACTGAAGTACTTGTCAACCTGGTAGAATTCTTTTATGGGGATGGTGCAGAGATCAATGCCGAAACGGCCATCCGAATGGCACTCTCCAAAGTCGTCGGGGCTTTTGGCATAGCCGTAATCTGTAGCAGGGAAAGGGATCAGTTGATTGTGGCACGTCGTGGAAGTCCGCTGGTTATCGGCATTGGCCAGGGAGAATATTTTGTTGCTTCTGATGCAACCCCTGTGATAGGCTATACAAACAACGTCATCTATTTGAACGACAATGACCTTGCCATTATTTCAAAAACAAGTCTGACGATTAAAACACTCGAAGACAAGCCGGCTACCTTCAAAATTTCAAGGGTGGACCGTACCATAGGCGAAATTGAGAAGGGCGATTTTGCCCATTTTATGCTCAAGGAGATTTTTGAACAGCCAAAAACGATTGAAGATACCTTCAGAGGCAGACTTTCGATGGATCACAAGTCCATCGTATTGGGTGGATTGCTCGATATTTTTCCGAAGCTGGTAAAGGCCAAAAGAATTATCCTGATAGGTTGCGGTACTTCGTGGCATGCCGCACTCGTAGGGGAATACCTGATTGAGACCTACGCCCGCGTACCTGTGGAAGTCGAATATGCCTCCGAGTTCAGGTACCGTAATCCGATACTTTCGGAAGAGGATGTGGTAATTGCCATCAGTCAGAGCGGTGAAACCTCCGACACCCTGGTAGCCCTCCGCATGGCCAAAGAGCGTGGCGCGACCATCCTTGGAGTTTGCAATGTGGTTGGCTCTTCCATTGCCCGCGAAACGGATGCGGGAGTTTACACCCATGCCGGAATTGAAATTGGAGTGGCATCTACGAAGGCTTTTACTGCTCAGGTAACCGTGTTGACCCTTCTTGCACTGAAACTTGCATTTGCCAAAGGGGAGTTGACCGAGCAACAGTACCACGAAATTATCCTTGAATTGGCCTGCGTGCCGGCGAAAATCGCAACCATTTTGGAAGGGAGTCTGAAAATAGAAGCCGTCGCAGCCAGGTACAAAGATGTGGCCAATGCGCTCTACCTGGGCAGAGGAGCCCTTTTCCCCGTTGCACTTGAAGGAGCTCTCAAACTCAAGGAAATCTCCTACATCCATGCAGAGGGATATGCCGCAGGGGAGATGAAGCATGGTCCGATAGCCCTGGTCGACGACAACCTTCCCGTGGTGGTGGTTGCACCCAAGGACCACTATTACGAAAAAATTGTCAGCAACATCCAGGAGGTGAAGGCCCGTAAAGGGAACATTATCGCAATTGTCACCGAAGGAGACCTTGTTTTGAAGGCGATGGTCAATGACCTGTTCGAAATACCGGAATCTCATCCCGCTGTGACTCCACTGCTGGCCATCATCCCGTTGCAGTTGTTTGCCTATTACATTGCCGTGTTGCGCGGTTGCGATGTTGACCAACCCAGAAATTTGGCAAAATCGGTCACCGTCGAGTAGCTTATTCAACCTTCGCAGCAATTTTTACATGGCAAAGTCTTCGGGAATGCCTTAACTCCTTTCATTGGGAGTTCAATGCATCTGGTTCGTTAAATTTTTGTGATTTTTAAACGATCTGTTTGAAAAATCCGGTCCTTTCATTTGAATAGGAATAGTTTTGTATACAAATATCTTTAGATCCTCCAAATACAGAAAAAATCGAAGATTTGAACCCGTGGCTGAAAAGGGAGGATCATCTGAGATATCAATACCTGAATAAACCAAACAATGACCATGAACAGGCCTACCTTTCTCTTCCTGACATTACTGATTTTAGTTGTATCTGGGACAATCAGTGGACAAAATTCAAAAATCGACAGTCTTGCTAACCTCCTGAAGAATCACCTGGCAGATGATTCAGCCAAGGTTAACCTGCTCAACAAGATTGCTAATTCTTATACCAAAGAGCAAGACAAAAGAAAGAGCTACGCCACCCAGGCAAGTGAATTGGCCGAGAAGATCCACTTTTTAAAAGGGAAAGCCGAAAGTCTGTCGTTGATTGGACTCTCCTATTCGAAGTCTGACAAGGCACTGGCCATAGATTATCTGCAAAAAGCCATCAAAGTTTCTGAAGAGATCAATGACAAAGTCGGAATGGCCAGGTACATGAATTGGATGGGCATCACTTACAAGTCTTACAATGAAAATGTGAAGGCCATTGCGTCTTTTCAAAAGGCTATTGAAATCGATACAGAGTTGAATGCCAAACCTGAACTGGCAAAGGTTTTGATCAATTTATCCGCACTTTACCGAAACGAAGGCAATTACGGACAAGCAATCGATGGATACGATCGTGCCCTGAAATTGTATGTTGCGTTGGATAATAAGAATGAAGTCACCAATTGTTTGAATAGTCTTGGGATCATTTATTCATTTCAGTCAAATTATTCGCAGGCACTTGAGAATTTTCAAAAATATTTGAAATACAAGGAGGAGCTCAATGACAAAAAGGGGTGCGCTACAGGATTAATAAATGTTGGAAATATTTATATCGCACAGGAAGATTATCCGAATGCATTGGAGTTATTCCAGAAGGCACTCAAATTGGCAGAGGAGGTTAATTCGAAAAGTATGATTGCTACTTGCCTGGGGAACATGGGTACTACCTGCCAGAAAATGAACAACAAACAAGCCATAGTTTATTTGGACAGGGCGCTCACAATCAGTGAATCTATTTCCGATAAGTCACTTACTGTAAGCCTGTTAATCTTTATTGGCGATTATTATCGAATCGCAGGAGAGTTCGAAAAAGCACTGTACAATTACCGGAGGACACAGACTTTGGCCGAAGAGGTAGGGTTGAAACGGCAGGCATGTGAAGCAATTTCCTTGACCGGAGCCGTTTACTTCAAGCAGAGGAAATATGCTGCCGCGTTAAATTTCACCCTCAAGAGCTTGGATATTGCCAATGAAATGAAATCGATGGAATTTCAAAGAGAGATTCATAAACAGCTTTCCGACATCTATGCAAGTGCCAACGATTATAAAAATGCCTTGCTTCACCAAAAACAGTATGAAACGTTCAAGGATAGTATTTTCAATGATAAAAGTGTCAAGAAAATCACTGAACTTGAATTGACCTATAAATTTGATAAAGAGAAGCAGGCCACTGAACTTCAGCATCAAAAAGATGAAGCATTGCACGAAGCAAAATCAAAGCAACAGACGATAGTCATCTTTTCACTGGTTATAGGATTCCTGATGATGCTGCTGCTTGCCTTATTTCTGTATCGCTCCTACAGATTCAAAACAAAGACCAACCTCATTTTAACAAAGCAAAAAAAAGAGATAGAAGATTTGAATGAGGAATATCTGGCCATCAATGAGGAGTTGCTGCTTTCAAATGAACAGTTGAAACTGGCAAAAAATCTGGTAGAAGAGCGTGAGAATTTGTTGATTCAGATAACAGACAATGTACCTGTGTTTATCTCTCTGATTGACAACGACATGAATTATGTGTTTGCAAACAATGGATATGCCGATAATTTCAGCAGGCAGAAAAAGGAGCTATTGGGCAAGAAAGTGGAGGAGGTTTTGGGTGCAAATGCTTATCAGCGTGTGCACTCCAATCTCACCAGGACACTCGCCGGCGAGACATTGTTGTTCGAAAATTTGATTCGTCGCAAAGATGGGGAAGATCGGTTGTTGCAAACTACCTATATCCCATATTTCCAAAAGAACAACATTGAAGGGGTAATTGTTTGCAGCGATGATATTACGGCCCGTAAGGCAGCTGAACAGGCAATGAAAGAGATTGAAGCTGAAAAGGAGCGTCTGATGGCCCTTGAAATAGAGAGAATTGGAATGGAACTTGATGCAAACAAGAAATCCGTGACTGCTGCAACCTTAAAGCTGCTTCAAAACTCTGAACGTGACACGCAAACCATCGATCGGTTGGCGGATATTGAAAAAAACGCGGATGCGGTTGGCAAGCAAAAATTAAGCATGCTTATTTCGGATTACAAACGATTGTCATACAATTCCAATTGGGACGAATTTGAGATCTTGTTCGAGCGGGTCCATAGCTCCTTCTACGAAAAGTTAAATTCGCAATTCCCTACGCTTACTGCAAATGACAGGAAAATTTGTGCCTTCTTAAAACTGAACATGAGTAGCAAAGAGATAGCCCAAATCACCTTCCAATCGGATGAAGCACTGAAAAAGGCGCGGTTACGCTTGCGCCAGAAACTCGAAATAGACAGGGAAACCAACCTGGTCTCCTTCCTGCAAAATATTTAGGATTCTTGTAATTTCATTGTGTACCATTTCCAAAGAGCCCATGCAAAAACCAGATTTTGCATGGGCTCTTTCCTGCTAAGGGTGCAGTCCCAAAGGAATACTCTTCTCCCAAAGGATATTATTTTACATTAATATTCAATATATCAATACAATAGTATTTTGTATCAAGAATATATTCGGACTGTCCACTTTTTGTCTCCCTCTGTTTTTGAGGCTCCCTCACAAAGGCAATTAGCTTTGCAGGCAAACGTGCCCAGGGTGCCGCATGTCATGTTTGTGGGGGAGAGCTCCCTCTGCACGACCTCAGCACGAGCAAAATTTAAATTATGAAATCGATTACAACCGCGTGGCTCAAGATTCATCAATCCTCAGAATATGAGACACAAATCATCGAACAGTTGCTGGAGATAAAACAGAATTCAAATCCGTTGGGTCAACAAAAGCTAAATGAATTAATTGCCGACTACAAAAGAATTTCATGCCATACCAATTGGGATGATTTTGAAAATTTGTTTGAGTATGTATACAGCTCTTTCAATGAAAAACTCAACAAGCTTTACCCGACCCTGACCAAAAACGAGCGCAAAATTTGTGCCTTCCTGAAACTGAACCTGAGCAACAAGGAGATCTCTCAAATTACTTTTCAATCGGATGAAGCCTTGAAAAAAGCACGCCTTCGGTTGCGTCAGAAACTTGGCATTGGAAGGGAGACCAATTTGGTAGCCTTTCTGCAGAATATTTAGGTTACTGCCTCTCCTCAAAGGACTCTTTCGACGGTTGAATCAGCACAAGGATTTTGAATTGGTTATGGAAACTATATTTAATTGCATGATATACAAGATTTTAAAATACTGCTTCGAATTTATTTTAGAATTGTCCACTTTTTGTCCCATGGCATTTTTGCCTGCTTTGGCGGGGGTGGATTAGTTTTGCCCATGCAAGTTTGACAAGCAAGGAGTGTCCGAAAATCCTCAAAAGAGTAGGAACGTAAAATTTATTGGAATGAAAAAGATTCAGTGCGGTTTTTTGATGTTGTTTCTGATGGTATTTTGGAATAGTCAGTTAAATGCCCAGATGAGCAATTATTCATTTGGCCAACAAACGGGACAGACCTATTCCGCTATAACCGGCGGGACTGTTTTATCGCCTGACAATGCCGATGATTATTTTGTTAGCGCAATTCCCATCGGTTTTTCCTTTAAATTCAACGGTACGGATTATACAATGTTCGGGGCTTGTACCAATGGTTTCATAGGTTTTGGCGCTGCAGCTTTATCTCCACTATACTATTACATTTTGGAGAATGTTACTTCCGGAAATGTCATTTCTGCTTTCGGATATGATCTTTATATGTTGCCATCCAGTGAATTGATGTACAAAACGGAAGGAATTGCCCCAAACAGGGTTTTAACGGTACAATACAAGAATTTTACCATGTTTGGTGACAATAACCCAATTCTGAATTTTCAAATAAAGCTTTTAGAAACCACCAATCAAATAAAATTGTGTTACGGTGCGATGAGCAACATCAATGCTACCTATTTGCCGGAAGTAGGTATGACAGGAACTTCAAATGCGGACTTGGTGTGTCGCACGACAACAAGCAATTGGACCGCAACAACCAGTTCGACCAGCAGTGCAACCTGCACTTTTTCTGCAGGTGTATATCCGCCCAATGGATTGGTTTTTGTCTATTCGTCCATCCCTGTGCCTGTTGCAACTTCAGCAACCGCCATTACTACTGCGGGTTTTACCACCAACTGGGGTTCGGTTTCAGATGTCACAAGTTATATCCTTGAAGTCTCGGCAGATAATTTCGCCACACAAATCACAGGTTCCCCGTTTACGATTGCAGCACCCGCTGTTACCAAGGGCATCACAGGACTGGGTGCAGGAACTTTATACAAATACAGGGTTAAAGTTGTCAATTCCAAGGGAACAGGTGAACCCAGCAACGTTGTGAGTGTATCTACACTACCGGTATCTCCAATTGCCTCCGCAGCAACGAGTGTTAATACAGGCGGTTTCACTGCCAATTGGAGTGTTGTGACCGGTGCCACGAGTTATTCACTTTACGTTTCGGCAGATAATTTTGTCACACAAATAGCAGGTTCACCATTTGCAATTTCAGCGCCAACTGTGACCAAAGTGATTACTGGCCTGGCAGCCGGGACTGCCTATAAATACAAAGTAAAGGCAGTAAATTCGGGTGGTTCAGGGGATGATAGCAATGTAGTGGATGTGACCACACCAACACCACCTTCCGTCACCTCCTTTTCTCCTGGGACAGCAGCCGCAGGTACTACGGTAACTATTACCGGAACGGATCTTGTTGGGGCAACTGCTGTTAGTTTTGGTGGAACTTCTGCTACTTCGTTCACGGTAGTTTCGTCCACGAGTGTCACTGCAGTAGTTGCCTCCGGGACTTCTGGAAGCGTGAGTGTGACTACTCCGGGAGGAACAGCCGCTCGTACCGGGTTCACTTTTGTACCGGCCCCTACTGTCAGCTCTTTTTCCCCGGCATCAGCAACGACCCAACAAACGGTCGTGATAACAGGTTCAGGTTTTACTGGTGCAACAGCAGTTACTTTTGGTGGTTCGGCACCGAGTTCGTTTACCGTAGTCTCTTCGACGAGTATTTCGGCTGTAGTTGCCAATGGTACCTCTGGTAGCGTGAGTGTTACCACATTGGGCGGCTCGGCCAGCAAGACTGGATTCACATTTAACCCCTGTTTGCAAATAACTGCCCCGGCAGACATTACGGTGAATGTTGCTTCGGGAGCCAATGGTGCAGTGGTCAACTATTCTACCCCGGTTGGGACCAATCCCTGCGGTTACTATCAAAGTTTTGGATACACGGGATCTGGGCAAACCTATTATGTGCCTGAAGGCATCTATTCAATTAATTACGATCTGGGTGGAGGGGCAGGAGGTTCAGGAATCTGGCCCTATTCAGATCCAAATACCGGACAATACCTTGGTGTGTATTACGATATCCTCGGAGGCTATGGTGGAAATATCACCGGGACACTTGCTGTTACGCCGGGTACAACCATTAATGTTTTTGTTGGCGACAGAGGTCAATCCCCACATTACAGCAATTCAGGATCGAGCTACAATGGTGGTGGAAATATGGGTGCTATCTCGGGCGGCAATCTTTATGCTTTTGGTGGTCATGGCGGGGGTGCTACGGATCTTCGTATCGGTGGTACAGCGTTAACAAACAGGGTCGCGGTAGCCGGTGGCGGTGGCGGTGGAGGCGGTGGAGCCTCCCCTAATAGTTATTACACTGCTGGAGGCCCGGGTGGTGGACTTACCGGAGGATCAGGATATGGACAGTCACCCAATGGTGGCGGAGCAGGATCGCAAATTGCCGGTGGTATTGCGGGAGGTGGAGGCGTATGTCCGAGCACTACCGCAGGAACCTTAGGCATTGGTGGAGACGGTGGAAGTTCGCCCGGAAATGGGAATGGACCAGGTAATCCCGGTGGTGGTGGCGGTGGTGGTTACTACGGTGGTGGCGGCGGTTACTGGGGCGGCGGCGGTGGCGGCAGCAACTACCCAACTGCCGGTACCCAGGGCACAAACAGTAGCTCCGGTTATGCAACCATTGGCTATACGCTGGGAGGTGTTCCAAATACTACCAGAACTGCTGGCCTGGCCAGTGGAGCTACATTTCCATTGGGCACGACCACAGTTACTTATATAGTTACAGACGGACTTGGAAATTCCAAATCTGCTACTTTTAGGGTGACTGTAAACAGAATTCCGGCCATTACAGATTTTACTCCCGTAATTTCTTCCCAGGGACAAACTGTAACCATTACAGGCACAGATTTCACAGGAGCTACTGCCGTTAGTTTTGGCGGCACTCCGGCAACTTCTTTCACGGTAGTTTCTTCTACCACCATAACCGCCGTCGTTGGAGCAGGTGCATCAGGAAGTATCAATGTTACCACTGCAGGAGGTACTGCTTCCAAGTCAGGATTCACCTGGACGATATTACCAACTCCAACCATTTCATCGGTTTCGGTGCCGGCCGACGGAACCTACCTGCCGGGAGGGAACCTCGACTTTACTGTCAATTACAGTGAGAATGTTTTCGTGAATACAGGAGGTGGCATACCTGCCATTCCCGTTACGCTGAATACAGGAGGAACTGTTCCTGCCGGATACATCAGCGGTAGCGGCACACAGCACCTTTTGTTCAGATATACTGTGGCCACAGGGGATCTGGATATGGATGGTATTGTGACCGGATCCTCCATTGTGAAGAATGGTGGAACAATGAAAAGTAATTTGGGCCAGGATGCCAGTCTTGTCCTTGCTGGCGTCAATAGTACGGCCAATGTAAAAGTGGATGGAGTGGCTCCTACGGCAATCTTTTCGTTTGGCAGCAATGCAATGAAAATCGGAGAATCAATGGTCGTAACCATTACCTTTTCTGAAGCCGTAACCGGATTTTCCAACGCAAACCTTACTGTTCCGAATGGTACCCTGGATGGTGTCAGCTCAGCAGATGGCGGTACCACATGGACAGGAACCTTCACGCCATTGTCCAATCTGGAAAATGCAGTGAATCAGATTGTACTTGACTATTCAGGTATTGCCGACCTGTTGGGAAACAGTAGCACAGGCACCATCAACTCCCCCAATTTTAGTATTGACACCAAACGTCCGACTGTCACACTTGTTCCGGCAGCTACCGCCGGCGGAGATGCATTTGTCAATGCTGCTGAAAAGGCAGCAGGCTTCAACGTCGTTGCGCAAAGCAGCGAGTCAAACGGAAGGCTTTATGTTGTTCCTTCAACAACAGCAAACAATTTGGCTGCCATTACCTCTGCTTCAATAGGAAGTGCAGTCTCAGCCGGCGCCAATGTCAATACCACCATCGCCATTTCGGCCAACAATTCCGGCATTACCGACGGTACATCTTACAAGGTATATGCCATCGACGGAGCCGGCAACATCTCCTTGCTGTCGGATCCGGCCTTTTCTACAGACCTATCTGTTCCTGACGCTCCTGTCGTCACTGGACCTTCCAACGGATTCAGCAGCAACGACAACAAACCTTCTTTAAGTGGAACGGCAGAGGCAAACAGCAGGGTTACAGTTTTTGTTGACGGTGTTGCCAATGGCACTACCACAGCGGACGCTACCGGAAACTGGTCCTATGCTCCGGCTGTTGGTTTAAGCGACGGATCCCATGCTTTTAGGGCAATTTGTGCTGATGCCGCCGGAAACAGCAGTGTCAGTTCCGGCACGACCAACATTGTTGTCGATACAACTCCACCAACTGTTTCATCTGTCGCCGTGCCGGCAAACGGGACCTTCACATTGGGCCAAAACCTGGATTTTACGGTAAATTTCACCGAAACTGTGCTGGTGTCGGGAGGAATACCCTACCTGACACTGACCATTGGCGGAAACACTGTACATGCCAATTACCTCTCAGGTTCAGGATCAGCTAACCTTGTTTTCCGTTATACAACCACATCAGGAGACCTTGATACGGATGGCATAGCCATTGGCCCGACCATTTCTCCCAATGGAAGCACCATCAGGGACGTAGCCGGAAACGGTTCTATCCTGACATTGAATGGCATGGGCAATACGTCCAATGTGAAAGTGGATGCCATTGTCTTACCAACTACGCAATCTTCAGAACTTCACTTTTCAGATGTTCAGCGCAACAGTTTCAACATCGGATGGACCAATGGGGATGGTGCCGGAAGAGTCGTGTTTGTAAAGGCCTCCGATACAGGCACTACCAATCCTTTCAACAATACTTACTATCTGGCAGATGCTGTTTTCACAGGTGGATCACAAATTGGCAGCGGCTGGTATTGCATCTACAATGGTACCGGATCGAGTGTCACATTGACCGGTCTCGCGATGGGGACAAGCTATATCGCACAGGTTTTTGAATACAATGGTCCGGCTGGTTCTGAGAAATATCTCACGGCAACGGCAGTTAACAATCCAAAGAGTCAAATGACGCTTTTCTGCATCAATCCTTCCAGTGGCGGTACGATCGGGACAGATCAGATTGGATGTACCCCATTCGATCCGCTTGAACTGACAAATTTGCTCTTACCTTCCGGAAATACAGGTACCCTCGAATACAAATGGCAAGTCTCTTCGACGAGCAGTAGTTCCGGCTTTGTCGATATTGCCGGCAGCAATTCTGCTTCCTTTGATCCTGGCCCGATTGCGGTAACTTCCTGGTACAGGAGGCTTGCACGTGTCTCGTGCATGGGTGACTGGACAGGTGCCATAGCTTCCAATGTGGTGAAAATTAGCCTTAGTCCTGTTTCGGTGGGTGGAGATGTTACTGGAGGCTTCAATGCCATCACCTATGGTTCGACCACCGGAATCATGACACTGGTGGGAGAGACCGGTACCATCCTGAAGTGGCAAAAAAGAGTTGGTGCAGGTAACTGGACTGACATGGCCACAGCTGCAGGAACTTACTCCGAAACGCCTGTATCGGCAGGGACATGGCAATACCGTGCCCAGGTGAAAAGTGGTCCTTGTTCGGAAGCTTTTTCCAACCCGATGAGCATCGTAGTGTCTCCCAAAAGTCTGACAATTAAGGCTGAAGACAAATCTAAGATATACGATGGAGCCTATTATACTCCCTTTACAGTTACTTACAACGGTTTTGTCCCGGGTGAAAATCAGGCGGTCCTCAGCGGAGTGCTCTCCTTTACCGGTACTGCAGCCAACACTGCCGATGCGGGAACAAACTATGTGATCACACCGGGTGGATTGACCTCCGGAAACTACAACATATCATTTGTGTCAGGGATCCTGAATATTGATCGAAAGGAACTGACCATCACAGCGACAGGTCCATCCAAAGATTATGGTACGCTCCTCGAAGCGGGAAAAAGTTCAACAAATTTTATTTCAACTGCTACTGAAGTATGGTCAGAAGTTGTGACACAGGTAGTTCTTACCCCTGATGCAACCGGGAGCTCTCCTACAACGGCGGCAGGAAAGACCTATGTCGTCGCTCCCTCTCTTGCGACAGGCACAGGCGGTTTCAAGGAGAGCAATTACAAGATCAATTACGTGCCATTCAGAGGTGTGACATCAAAAAGGGCACTGATGATTTCGGCCGACAACAAATCCAAAAATTATGGCGCTCCGATGCCAATCCTCACTATTGGATATGCAGGCCTCGTCAATGGAGATTCGATGCCGGTCACTGCGCCTTCCATCACTACAACTGCTGTTGCTTCAAGCCCCGCAGGATCTTATACGATCAGTGTCGTTGGAGCAGATGACCCCAACTACGCAATCAGTTATACCAGTGGGGTTTTGAAGATTGACAAGGTTCCCCTGGCTGTCGTTGCCGATTTCAAGTCGAAAAATTATGGTGCAGAGCTTCCAATACTTACTTTTCAATACATTGGATTGGTGAATGGAAATGAAGCTCCGACAACAGCGGCCCAGGTTAAAACCTTGGCAACTTCCTCAAGTCCGGCAGGATCATATCCAATTGTCGTCTCCGGTGCTGCCGATCCAAACTATTCTATCACCTGCACCAATGCTGTATTGACAGTGAACAAAGTTCCACTGATGATTGATGTTGACAATTTATCGAAGAATTATGGAGCCGCTCTTCCGGTCTTGCATGTTACTTATTCGGGTCTTGTGAATGGAGATACTGCCCCGGCTACACCTCCATCCCTCTTTACGTTGGCCAATCTATCAAGTCCTGTCGCGACCTATCCCATTACGGCATATGGCGCTGCTGATCCAAACTATACCATCAGTTACACCATGGGTGCATTAACAGTTAACAAAGTGCCGTTGCTGGTAGTTGCTGAAAACAAGTCCAAAGCCTATGGAGCTGCACTTCCCATGCTTACGGTGAGCTATTCAGGTCTGGTAAATGGAAACAGAGCGCCGGCCATTTTGCCTGTTCTGGGCACAACGGCCACGGCGTCGAGTCCTGTGGCAAATTATCCAATCACTGCCTCAGGCGCTTCTGATCCAAACTACTCGATCAGCTATGCTTCGGGTACCTTAAATGTCGAAAAAATGCCGTTGATGGTTGTTGTTGATGGTCAAACCAAGAGTTATGGCGCCGCGCTTCCTCCGCTGACAGTTTTCTATATTGGATTGGTGAATGGAAACAAAGCTCCCATTACATTGCCTTCGGTAAGCACTACCGCGTTAGCTACCAGCCCAGTCGGATCTTATCCGATAACTGCCTCAGGAGCTGCCGATCCCAATTACACGATTACATACAGTCCGGCTGTTTTAACAGTCAGCAAGGTGTCGCTGATCATTGCTGCCGAAAACAAATCGAAGAGTTATGGTGCAGAAATACCAACCTTAACATTCAGCTATTCAGGTTTGGTAAATGGAAATGTTTCACCTTCCACAGTACCAGTTGTCAGTACAACGGCAACTGCCTCCAGCCCTGTTTCGAATTATCCGATCACGGTTTCGGGAGCAGCCGATCCAAACTATATTATCAGTTATGTTCCTGGAATAATGATTGTTAACAAAGTAGCATTGGTGGTTTCTGCGGATGATAAGTCCAAAATGTATGGCGCTCCAAATCCTGAGCTTACCTTTACCTGCAAAGGCTTGGTCAATGGAGACAAGGCACCTGCCAAACTGCCGGTTGTTGCGACAAGCGCGATAGTTTCAAGTCCTGTTTCCACTTACCCAATCATGGCCACGGGTGCATCCGATCCGAACTACACCATCAATTATTCGATTGGAATTCTCACTGTGAAGAAGGTGGCATTGAAGGTTACGGCTGATGCTCAATCGAAAGTTTACGGAGAAACAGATCCCCGCTTCACCTATAGTTCTGCCCCGGCTTTGTCAGGAAATGATAGCTTTACCGGTGATCTGGGCCGCGATTACGGAGAGAACGTGGGATCCTATGCCATCGGCATTGGAACCTTGAGCGCAGGGTTGAATTATGATCTCACTTTTGAAGGTAAGATGCTGAACATTACCTCAAAAACCTTGACTGTCACCAATACCATCCTGAATACCTCAAAAACCTACAATGGATCAACTTCGGCCAATGTGGTACCTGGTACATTGCAGGGCGTTACCCAGGCGGATCAATACAGCATTGGCATATCCGCTGTGGCCAATTATGCTGACAAGAACATTGGAACAAACAAGTCCATCCATGTAGCATATTCGTTAACTGGTTTACATGTTGATAATTACATTAAGCCTTCGGACTATTCTGTCACAAATGGAGAAATTGTGGCCAGGCAACTGACCGTTTCGAATACGGTAGTAGCAACCGACAAAATGGTGGATGGCAATACCTTGGCCGCCGTTCAGGCGGTAGGCACCTTGTCGGGAGTAGATGCCGGTGATGCAAATATCGTCAATGTGAAGGCAATTGCGAATTACAGTGATGCCACTGCAGGAGCCTCAAAGACTATCACGGTAGTTTATACACTGGGAGGAAGTGGATCAGGCAATTACATTGGCCCCGTCAATTTGCTCATTACTGGTGCCAGGATCTCTGAAAAGGTTGTGATTCAAGCCACTTTGTCTTCCACCCCCGGGTGTCAGGGTTCCAATCTGGAACTGAATTATACAGTTGTCAATGGAAGTCCTGTCCAATACCAGATTGTTTTCGGAGACAAGGCCCTGCAGGCAGGTTTTCAGCCTACTACCTTCCTTAACCTTCCGGCTACGGGCAACAGTGGAACGGTCCCAATCACCGTACCTCCTGATATCAAGTATGGAAGCTACCAGGCTACCATTCAGTTCCGGAATGCCTTGGGTGTTGTAAGCGATTTGTACACCTTCACATTTGTCGTGAATGTTCCAGCAGATTACATTGTTCCCAAATTCGATGATGTGATCCTGTGCAACAATGAAACAAATAATTTCGTTGCTTTTCAGTGGTACAAAAATGGGTTACCCATTGCTGATGCTACCAAACAGTATTACAGCGATCCCGAAGGTCTGGTCGGAGCCTATTCCGTGAAGTTGCAAATGGCCAATGGCCAGGAAATATATACATGCCCCAAGTCGCTGAATATCCCATTGAAGAAGAAGGTCACCGTCAGTGTATTTCCAAACCCTGTCAAAGTCAATCAGGCAAGTACCGTGAAAATCGCAGGATTGAGCGAACAAGAGCTACAGGGCGCAGTCATGCATATTTACAACATTCAGGGTGTCAGGGTTTTTACTACCGCGAAAGTTGAACTGGAAAATTCTGTCAACCTGCAAAATCTGGATGGAGTTTACATGGGCCACATCCTGACGGCAACAGGCAGCGACTACACCTATCGACTTTTGTTAATTAAATAAATTTCAAATCGGGAAAAACCTGGTAAGAAGGATGAAACGAACCCCAATTTGTCGGGGGAGTTTCATATTACCAATGAAAAACTAATGATTATCGTATGAAACGAGCATGGGCAACACCAACAATTGGCGATGTAAATTTACCTGCGAGTTCCATGAGTACTTACAGATATTTAATTATTTAACAAATATATTTACGAATGAAAAAACAGCTCATCATAGCATTTTCGATGCTTTTGTGTTCCAATCTTATCGCTCAGGAGGTGGGCCATTACCTCTACCTGAATGCCGGAGGTGGCGTCCACAACCTCTCTTCTTCCCCGAAGGACGGCAGTCAGAAAGGTGGTTTGGGCCTCACCCTTGATGCAGGTTATGGCTATTTCTTCAACAAACATTGGGGTTTTCAGGGTGGAATCGGATTGCAATCTTTCGAGCCATCGGCAACTTTAAATTATACGACCGAAGCCCCATCTGTGGATACCGATGGCGCACCATATTTGTACCGTACTTTTTACAACAACTGGAGGGAGAAGCAGCAATTGTTGTTTCTTGACATCCCATTGGGGTTCAAATTCAGGTTACTCTTGTTTAAGAAAATTAATTTTTTGGCTACGGCTGGCATGAAAATGTCCATCCCCCTCACAGCAACCTATAAAACCACCGGTGGAGCAATAAAAACAACTGGCTATTACAGCCAGTTTAATGTGGTACTGGAGGAGATGCCCCGGCATGGTTTCGACAACCTAACCGATCAAATGACGGGCAATGTGTCTATCAAGAGTGCTTTTGGCGCATTTGCCGATTTGGGCGCAAGCTATGGTCTTTCAGAGGGAATTGACCTGTACGCCGGAGGCTATTTTGTGCAAGGTTTGAACAATGTCACAAAAAGCAGCGGAAAACTTGTTTACCAGCAAGATGGTCAATACAATGGAGTGATGGACTCCAACCAGATCGACAAAGCCAATACAACTGCAGTGGGTTTAAAAGTTGGTCTTGTCTGGCGATTTGGTACCAACAAGGTTGTGGAGGAAACATTGTCTCCTTCGAAAAAATAGAAATTGAATACTCACCATAAGCTAATAAATTTCACATGAAAATCACAAGATTGCTCATTTTTTTTGCCTTTCTGACAGTATCAGCAGGGAGCCTGAAAGCGCAACCGGCAAGTAATTTGGCTGGTTCGAACTTTTTTACTACCAAATTTTCAAAGGAAAAAGTTTGGGACGTTCAACGTGACCCTGCTTATCCGAAAGCCGGACAGGATTGGAAATTGTCCGGATTGCAAAGTGCCTTGGGAACCGACGGCGCTGCCATTGATTGGGGAAGGGCAAACAACAGGTATTTGATGTTTGTTCTGGAAGTGGATAATACGCGTGGGACAAACACCCTGGCAGATGATGTCAACAGAGCCGGAGCCAAATACAAAGTTTTGCTCAAATTGTTTGAGAGCAATGGTATTTTGGTAAAAATTGTTTCGAAATGGGGCAAGATCATTGGCATGGGAACGCAGGGATTCTTGTATGAAGCGGAGGGTATTTATGGTACCTATTTCTCAACCTCGCCTTTGAAAAAAGGTGCCATTGTCAGTTACAAACCTGGTCTGGCAGAAGTGACCAAAATGTCCGAAATAGTGAATGTTCCGGAATCACCCAAATTAATTCCCCAAACAGTGCCATCTCAGATCGCAACAGGATATTACACGCTCACCGCACGTTGCAGCGGGAAAGTATTGGATGTACTCGATGCCAGCAAACTTGACGGAGCTAAGATCCAGCAGTGGAAACTGAATGGGAATGTGGCCCAGCATTGGAAAATTGAACCGGTTGCCGGAGCGCCCGGATACTATACCCTTACCGCAAGATGCAGCGGAAAGCTTTTGGATGTGCTCGATGGCAACAAATTGGATGGTGCCAAAGTTCAGCAATGGAAACTAAATGGAAACATAGCCCAACACTGGAAAATTGATCCTGTAGCAGGGGCAGCAGGTTATTTTGTCTTAACCGCCAGATGCAGTGGAAAGGTATTGGATGTGCTCGATGCCAGTAAATTAGACGGAGCAGTCATCCAACTTTGGAAATTGAATGGAAATGTGGCACAACATTGGAAATTGGATCAGGTAAAGTAGTATCTTCCCGATACCCAAGTGGTTCTACCCAGGCAAACGCAAGGACAACAAATATTTCTTTGCACCTGACAAAAGCTATGTCCTTAGAGCTAACTTCCGTGAGATGGGAAAAAGCATCGAGAAGGGTTTTCTCCCTTGCGCTGTGGATGATGTCAGTCGTTACCTGCTCGTTCCAAAACAGGACAGTTTAAAAGTATTGGCGTTGGTTTGGCAATATTTGCGACGGGTGATAAAATAGACAAGCAAGCAATCGGTCTTTACAAGAAGGCTCCGATTCCACCAGTTCTCGAAGATTTGGCTAAATTGTTGCAAGCCTTTTGAAGCCGGTATTTCTCTTAATTTTGATAGTTACTACACTTATTTTAACATCGTTTAGTGAAAAAATAACCTTTTGCGGATACAATTTCCTGGTTTCGTTCCTATCTTTGCCCCGCCAACTTTGTAGTTTAGAATAGTCTAAGTTATACTTTACAACAAGTCATACCATGAGACAATCGATGCACACAGAATTATCCCAGCTGGATTTTTTACAGATGGAAGTTAGTGAGAGAATGACAGCTGACGTACTAAACAACCAGGAACTTGTACTCCGTAAAGTGGGTCAGGCATTTGTCGTAGATTGGCAATTGCAGGAGATTGAACAGAGTGAATTCAAAAAGCGGGCTTTGAGTGACAATAAGTTCTAAACTATATTTGTTAAATTTGATGGGTCCAAGCACCTCAAACAGATAAAATATAGTATGAATAAATTATTTCTTTGTGTCCTGATTGTTACAGTATTCACCTTACGTCCCTCCGTCGCCCAGAACCACCTGACTGCCAATCAAATCATTGAACTTATCAAAGGAAAAGTCACATGTCCCTGGTCTGCAGAGACGGTCGATACTTTTAAGTCTGGGAATCCTGAAGATGCCGTCACCGGGATAGTCGTTTGCATGTTTGCTGACATGAAAGCACTACAACAAGCAGTGACCGATCGTTGTAATCTGATAATTACCCACGAACCAACGTTTTACAACCATTTGGATGACACAAAATCACTCGTTAATGATCCTGTATTTCTTGAAAAACTGAAATTTATCAACGACCACCATCTGATCATCTGGCGGTTTCACGATCACATCCACCGCACCAGTCCGGATGGAATCTATGCCGGAATGGTTGAAAAATTGGGTTGGCGCAAGAACAAAACAGACGACACCATGACCCGGTTTAAATTTGAACCGGTCAAATTAGCCCAATTTATCAGTCAGCTGAAAACCATTTTCCCGGGAAGCGCCTTCAGGGTAATAGGAAATCCTGGAATGACCGTTACAAATGTGGCCTTTTCAGCCGGTGCACCTGGCTCATCTACGCACCTTCGGCTGTTGCAGGAGAAACAGACCGACCTGCTCATTGCGGGCGAATCTCCCGAATGGGAAACCTATCAATATGTGCACGACGCACAACTACAGGGTCGAAACAAAGCCGTAATTTTTCTGGGACACACCAATTCGGAGGAGGCCGGTATGGATTACTGCGTCACCTGGCTCAAAGGATTCATGCCACTTACTCTTCCGATCCATTATTTTGAGAACGGATCGAGTTTTCAAACATATTAGCCTCATTTTCTTCCAAGGTAGCCACCATGAAAAAATTAGCCCACTCTGTGATTTGTTGGATGCTCGTGTCAAACCTGGAAATTTGTCTTGCCCAACAGACCTTGACGCCCATTCAATTCAACAAAGTCAGTTACCTGAAAGATGGAAAGCCTTTTTATCTGTTGTCAGGTGAGTTTCACTATTTCAGAGTACCCAAGGAGGATTGGAAAAAAAGGATGGAACTTTACAAAGAATCGGGCGGAAATTGCTTGGCTACCTATGTTCCCTGGCTCATTCACGAGCCCAAAGAGGGAACTTTTGATTTCGGTCCTGACGGATTCAGAGACCTGGAAGGCTTCCTTAAACTGGCGAAAGAGGAAAATTTGTACGTCATCGTTCGCCCGGGGCCTTACCAATATACTGAACTTAACTACGATGGCCTACCGGGATGGCTCTGTGAAAATTATCCCCAACTCCGGGCGAAGAATTTTGAAGGGAAGGATTACCGGATTGCCTCCATCTCTTACCAGCATCCGCTGTTTTTGGCAAAGGTGAAGAGATGGTACGACAAAGTTTGTCCTATTCTTGCCAAATATTCTGTCAACAAGGGTGGACCTGTGGTCTTTATGCAGCTCGACAATGAATTGACAGGTGTGCATATCTGGAACAAACAACTTGATTACAACCCTGAAACAATGGGATTTGGAAAGAGCGATGGACCTTTTGTCCGGTTCCTTCGACAGAAATACGGGGAGATTGCAGTATTGAATTCGTGCTATGGAATGAAATATGAGTCCTTCGACAAAGTTGTTCCGATTAACCCTTCTAAATGTGAAAAGGCGGAAGAACTGAGACAGCTCAAGGATTACCACGATTTTTATTTTTCGATGGCCGCCGATTACCTCGATACTTTGGCCAAGATGGCACGTGTAAATGGGGTCGACGTTCCATTGGTTCACAATGCAGCCAATCCTGAAATGATCCCCTATTTCAAGGAAACGGTAAAGAAGATCCGACCACCCTTCCTGCTTGGGATGGATAGTTATTACAGTCTCGACCAGACCTGGCAGCAGAACAATCCAACACCGCAATACATCGCCAGAACCTTCTTCGGACTTGAAATGCTAAGGTTGATGGGCTATCCTCCAACCATTTTTGAAATTGCTTCGGGCAGTATTTCAGATTGGCCTCCGATCACCGCTACCGATGCAAAAGCCTGTTACATGGCGAGTCTGGCATTCGGCATGAAGGGACACAACTATTACATTTTTACCGGAGGTGTCAACCCCCTTGGATATGGCTCAACAGCCGATCTGTACGATTACAATGCCCCGGTAAGTGTGAAGAATGAGTTGCGGCCACTCTATTTTGCCCAGCAAGAAGTAGCGAAATTCATCGCGAATGAGAAATGGCTAACCGTATCGGAAAAGGTTCATGATTGCAGGATTGCCCTGGATTTGGAGTATGCCCGTTCTGACATGTACTGGAAAACGAGAGGCGCTTTTCTTTTCCAGGCTCCTGAGGCCTGGAAAATGATGTTGAAAGGGGTCTTGTCAACTGCCCTGTGCGCCGGAATTTCCCCCGAGTTCTGCAACCTGTCGGATCCCGGCTTCCTGAAAGATACTACACCGATTGTGGTTGTTTCGTCGGTTACGATGGCTGCCGATAAGCAGAAGAACCTGGTGAATTTTCTTAAAAATGGAGGGAAAGTACTGCTTCTGCCGGTGGTGCCAACCCTGGATGATGATTTTAATCCATGTACCATCCTCTCTGATTTTATCGGTAATCCCGTCGTATCGGAAGGGAAGAATTTTTTTTCACGCGCATCGTTTGGGCCGATCCGCAATGTGATGAAAGAGTACTTATTTGTGTTGGACAAAACACCTGATCGTGCTGAAGTTATTGGGAAAGAGGAAATTACCGGTAAGACCATTGCATTCAAAACAACTACTCCGGGAAGCGGGCAATTTGCCTGGGCTGGAATTGGCTGGACAGCCCGTCAAAATGAACAGGGGAAAATGCTGTCCTATCTGTTGGCAGAAGTTGGCTTCCAACAAAAAGTCAGCTCTGACAATCCCAACATATGGATCACCCTTCGATCGGACGGCAAGAAAGAGATGTTATTTCTGATGAATCTGTTTACGACACCACAAACCATTTCTATTTCCTACCAGGATTTTGCCGGGAAGCCAGTGAAATATATCGACGTGCTGGTGGAGGCGATGACGGTAAAGACGCTGAGACATGAATAATGGTATGCTAAATAGACAAAATTGTACAAGGGTTGTTCTCAGTATCAACTTACTTTTACACCGCCTAAAAAGTGAGTGGGATTAAAAAGTTTAAATTGATTCCTATAAATGTTCGGATGCCAAGTTTTAAATTCATTGCCATGGAAAGTGAAAAGTAAAAAATGAAAAGTGACATGAGTCAAATACGCAACAGGAGTCGGAAGGGTAGGGGCACAGGAAATCGATGAATCTGTGTGGCTTAACAGGATGCTGCATGCCATAGCACTGGTTTGGGACGGAATGACCAACCTGGAGCAGGAGGAATGCAAAGAATGGCTTTTAAGGCGCAGTTGTCCGATAAAGCTGTAGTTTTGCATGTAGCCAGACTTACAGCACAACTGATCAGCTCACTTCCGGGATTAAATTTTGCAACAGTAGGGCGAATGCAAACGGAACTTACCAAATTGGGAGTATGGAAGATGTTTCAATAGGAGGCCAGGATAATTTTACGGTACTGGTTCCGGCAGCGAGTGCCGCTGTGGTGTTCATTCAATAGTTAATCTGTTAAAGAGATCCTGAAATAATTGAAGAAGTAATATTTTTGGAAAAGCTAAACAAACTTAGTAGTACAACCAATACCATACAGAATGATTCAAATAGCCGACCTAACTAAAAATTATGGAAGATTTAACATCATCGATGGATTGGATATGACCATTGATATGGGGCAAGTGTATGGATTGCTGGGCAAAAATGGGGCAGGAAAGACGACGTTGATCAACCTGATACTTGATTTAATTGAAAAGGACAAGGGCAGCATCCATATTTTTGGATCAGATCACAGGCGTCTGGATAAATCTGCCAAAAGCAGGATCGGTGTTGTTGGCGAAGATCTGGCATTGATTGAGGAGATTAGCGGCTACGAATTCCTGGCCTTTGTCGGGAAAATATACAAAATCCCTTCCGAAACCCTGAAAAAACGGATCAACGATCTCTTTTCCTATTTCTTCGAAGATCCGGCCGATTTGAAAAAGAACATCTCCCGCTATTCAACCGGGATGAAGAAGAAGATCGCATTTTGCGCCGCTGTCATTCATACACCCGATCTGCTGATCCTGGATGAACCCTTCTCCGGACTTGATCCGTTTGTTGCCAACCAGATGGTCACCTTTTTAAAAAAATACCACCGGGCCGACAGGGCCATCCTTATTTTATCGCATGACCTGTCGTATGTCGAAAAAGTCTCCACGCACATAGGTGTATTGGACAACCACCGGCTTGTATTCAATTCGACCATTGGCAATTTTACGGAGAATGGAGCCAATGAACTGGACGATGCCTTGTTGGGATTGTTGAAGCCCAATGAGAGCGAAATTGAAAAAATAGACTGGGTATGATGGCCTATCTGTTGTTCATCCGGCTGAAAGGCTTCTTTCTGGGGTTAAAGAATCCCTGGAACAGTGTCTTGACTCTTGGGGCTATCCTGACCATCTGGTTCTACGGATGGGGACTTGCCACCATCATCAACAAGGCAATACAAGGCGAAACAGGTCATGTGACGCCACAAACGGTCATCAATTATGCACTGGCAGCCATCTTAGGTTTTGTGTTGTTCCGAATGATATTTCCGCGCTACAAACCGCAAAAGCAATACTTACCTAAATTCTACCCACTTTCAAGATTGCAGCACTATTTGATTTCAGTCGTTTCTGATTTGACAAAACCCCTTTTGGTTGGTATTGCCTTTTTTATGGTCATCTGTTTCTTGTATCTGCAAGATTTAAAATTCACCTTTCTTTTTCTGGGGCTAAGTGCCTTGGTAACGGGGCAGTTGCTTCGCCGTCTGGTCCAATATGGGATTGATTTCAGGAAAAGATCAGTTGGAAATGTACTGTTCGCACTTTCATGGGTGATTCCACTGGTCTTGATCGTTTATTTTGCGAGCCTCTCCCCATACATCAGGGTACTGAGTTTTTTCGTTCCGGTCTACCTGTTTGCCATCGGGTACTTGCTGGAACTGACGATCCTTGAAAATAGCAAGAGCCAAATAGCCGGAGGCGCCTGGACCGGTAATTTGTACCTAAAACTACTTGTCAACAATCCCAAAGCCAGGTTGATATTAATGGTAGGTATCCTGTTTAAAGTGTTTCTGCTCTCGGGTGATTATATGATGTTTAACAATAAAGGGAAACACATGTTTGATGGACAATTGGTGTACTGGATATTTGCGTCGCCATTGATCCTCTTTACCTATGTTTTTAACAATGTATGGGGTTATTGGAAATCTATCTGGTTGAATTTTGAATTGCGTACCGGTTCGTACAAGGAGATGACGCAATTTGTTGCCAGACTGCTCGTTATACCTCTGCTTCTTGATGCGGCGATCACCTTGCCGGTGCTGCTGATGTCGTGGAACCTGGCCCAGTTTGTGGTAATTTTTTACATTGTGTCCTTGCTGTGTTTGATTTCATGCTCTTTTTTGTGGTCACTTCTTTTCCCAATCAGCATCAGGAATACTTTTCAAATGAGGGGGACCAGTTCCTTTGTAAGTTCGTTGGTCTCTATGGTTGCGGTAATAAGCCTGTCACTTCTGAAACTGAATTATTGGTTTTACATTCTGATCCCTTTTTATTTATTCCTTTCCTACATGGCCTACAAGTTGTCGCTGGAGTTGTACAAAGTGAAGAAATATGTTTTGGTCAATAAGATACTAAAAGACTAAAATCCGATGATTAGACTCAGCAAACTCATTTGTTTTTTTACAATACTGTTGTTATGCCAATCAGTTGGTGCAAAAATACAGGGATCCAAAATGGTGCGGCACTATTTTGCCTGTACCGATTATTCGCAAGGGAAAGTTTTTATTATTTCTGACAAAGGAGAAAAGATTTGGGAATACGATGCTCCCAACTGCAATGATTTGTGGGTTTTTCCGAATGGAAATCTTTTGTTCAATACGGGGAAAGGGGTCAAAGAGGTGACCAGGGAAAAGAAAATTGTCTTCGCATATGAATCGGCAAGTGAAATTTATGCTTGCCAGCGTCTTCGCAACGGAAATACTTTTGTTGGAGAGTGCAATTCCGGGTTGTTGCTCGAAGTGGCACCTGATGGAAAGGTTGCGAAGAAAATCAGTCTCTTGCCGGAGGGCACTGATGGAGGACATTCCTACATGCGCAACGCGCGAAAATTAGACAACGGGAATTACCTGGTCGCTCATTATGGTTTGGACAAAGTTTGCGAATATGATTCTGTTGGACGAAAGGTTCGTGAAATGCCAATGAACGGCGGACCACATTCGGTGATCCGGTTACCGGGAGGTAATACCCTCGTAGCTTGTTCAGACCACAACGGAGCACCGCGCGTGGTGGAAATCGATGAGGATGGCAAAATTGTCTGGGAACTGACCAAAAATGAGTTGCCAGGCATCGAACTTAAATTCATGACCGGTTTGGAGATACTTCCCAACGGAAATCTTGTTTTGACCAACTGGCTGGGACACAATCAATTTGGCAAGTCATCCCATGCCTTCGAAATAACCAGGAACAAAAAGGTCGTATGGATGTACAACGATCATTCTATTCTTAAAACCATGTCAAACATTCAGATATTGGATCGGCACGGATACCCTGTTAAAGGAGTTGTATTGCATTAAATGATACTTTATTCAAATGAGAAATAAGATTGTAATGTTCGTTTTATTTTTTTCAGCCATTGCAGCTGGGAAGGATGCCCTTTCTCAAAATAGTCCAGCAAGATGGTCTGTGGTAACAGCTAAAAGCTTTATCAGGCGATTCCCCGATCCCGACAGCATCTGCTGGAGACCACGTACGAACCATTTCAGTTGGCAAGCCGGATACATCATGTTTGCCATGGAGAAGATGTGGAGAAAATCGGAAGGTGATTCGACCTTCTTCCGGTACATACGGAAATATGTGGATAAGCAAGTGGATGAAAAGGGAAATATACCTGATTTTAAGGATGATGCCCTGGATAACTTCCTGCCGGGATATTCCATTTTGTTTATGTACGAACAAACTCACCTCGAAAAGTATAAAATTGCGGCCACAAAAATACATGATGCGTTTGCCTCCTATCCCAGAACCAGCGACGGACTTTTCTGGCACAATCGCGCTATGAAAAGTCAGGCTTGGGTGGATGGCGTCTTCATGGGGCAGATTTTTCTTGCGCGATATGCCATCGTGTTGGGTGATAAAGAGGCTGCCTTCGACGAAGTGGTCAAGCAAATGACCCTGATTGCCGCCCATTGCCAAAAAGAAAATGGCTTGTTGCTGCATGGCTGGGACGAGAGCAAACAGGCTGGTTGGGCCAACAAATCCACCGGACTGGCAGCCGAGGTGTGGAGTGAAGGTTTGGGATGGTATGCAGTCCTGATGGCAGATGTGTTTGATTTCCTGCCCAAAGAACATCCCGGTTATGAAAAACTGAAGGCCATTCATCAGCGCCTTTGCGAAGGACTCAAGCAAACGCAGGATCCAAAAACCGGCATGTGGTGCCAGGTGGTAGATAAATGCAGTGAACCGGGAAACTGGAACGAAACATCGGGTACGGGTATGTTTATCTACCTGTTGCGAAAATCCATCAACAACGGGACCATCGATGCCACGGTTTACAAACCCATTGTGGACAAAGCATACAAATCTCTGGTGGTCAAGGCGAAAACCAACGAAAAAGGATTTATCGACCTGTACGATTGCAGCAGCATCGGGATACACAAGGATTACCAGGCTTACATCAATTGTCCCAGGGAGATCAGTCCGTTTGCAGCGTTTGGCTCTTTTATTCTGGGTTCCAGTATTATGGAAAATAATTAATAATCTGAAGATCATGAAACGAATCTTGTTCGCTTTTGTATTGTTTTTTAGTATCAATCAGTTGATGGCCCAAATTGATACGATCATTGTCATTCAAACCTCTAAGAATGAACTGGTTTATGCTGTCGACAAGGACCAAAAAGTGGTCCAGGTTTACCTTGGTGAAAAACTGAAGGACCAGAACGAGATTGCCATCAGCCGCAACGCGCGGCACGAAATGTACATCCCATTTGGGACCAGCGATCTCTTCGAATCGGCCATCAGGACTACCCACAACGATGGTAATCCCTCTATCGAGCTTAAATACGTGAAGCATGAAGTGCATAAACTCGATGATAATCTGACCGAAACTATTATCTACCTGAAAGATATGCAATATCCATTCGAGGTAAAGATGCATTTCAAGGCCTATTTCGGAGAAGATGTTATCGAGCAATGGACGGAGATCACTCACCACGAAAAAATGGCTGTCACCCTGTTTAATTTTGCATCGAGCATGCTTCATTTTGATGCTACCCAATACTGGCTGACTCAATTTCATGCAGACTGGGCCAAGGAGATGCGCATGGAGGAGAGCAAACTGACGTCCGGTATCAAGGTCATTGACAGTAAATTGGGTACACGTGCCGATGTCTACCAGACTCCATTCTTCATGCTGGCTTTGAACAAACAAGCCGACGAAAACACAGGGGAGGTCATCGCCGGAACCCTGGCCTGGACTGGCAATTTCAAATTCAGCTTCGAATTGGACAACAACAATTCGCTTAGGATCATCTCTGGCATCAATCCTTATGCATCTGAATACAAATTACTTCCTGGTAAGCTTTTTTCAACACCGGCGTTCGTGTTCACCTACAGCAAGTCGGGCAAAGAAACCACGAGTCAGAACTTGCAGCGTTGGGCCCGAAAATATGCCCTGCTCGATGGCGACAAGCCCAGGATGACACTGTTGAACAACTGGGAGACTACTTTTTTCGACTTTAACGAGGAGAAACTGAAGGGAATGATCAGCGATACCAAGAAATTAGGTGCAGAGCTGTTTCTGCTCGATGATGGTTGGTTTGCCAACAAGTATCCCCGCAACAACGACAAATCCTCGCTGGGCGACTGGGAGCCAAACAAAACAAAACTTCCCAATGGAATTGGATCGTTGGTTAAAGAGGCAGACAATCAGGGTGTTAAATTTGGAATCTGGATTGAACCCGAAATGGTTAATCCGAAGAGTGAATTGTATGAGAAGCATCCCGACTGGATCCTCAAGCTTCCGAATCGTCCGGAAAATTATTCACGGAATCAGTTGGTGCTTGACCTGACCAATCCAAAGGTTCAGGACTTTGTCTACGGCGTTGTTGACAACCTGATGACAGAAAATCCAGGGATTGCCTACATGAAATGGGATTGCAACCGTCCCATGACCAGCTCCTATTCGACCTATTTAAAGGACAATCAATCGGCTCTTTACATTGAATATGTGCAGGCATTTTACAGTATCCTGGAAAGGGTCAGGGCGAAATATCCACATCTGCCAATGATGCTTTGTTCGGGGGGTGGTGGCCGTATCGACTACCGTGGATTGAAATACTTTACCGAATTCTGGGCCAGCGACAACACAGATCCATTCGAAAGGGTCTTCATTCAGTGGGGCTATTCCTATTACATGCCCGCCATTGCCACTTGCAACCACATTACCTCCTGGGGCAAGCAGTCGATAAAATTCAGGACCGATGTGGCCATGATGGGGAAAATGGGGTTCGACATCCAGGTGGCGCATTTGAATGAAAAGGAGTTTAAATTTTGCAGGAATGCGGTAGTCAACTACAACAGAATCAGCGAGGTGGTTTGGTACGGGAATCTCTACCGGCTGGTCTCTCCTTACGAAGGAAACAGGGCCGTTTTGATGTACGCCAACGAAGCGAAATCAAAAGCAATTCTTTTTAGCTACAACCTCAATACCAGATTCAGGGAGGCTTTTAATCCCGTAAAACTGCGTGGATTGGATGAGACAAAACGTTACAAGGTAGAAGAGATCAATATTTTTCCCGAAACAAAATCAAAGTTTAAGTCGCAGGGTAAATTCTTCAGCGGTGACTACCTGATGAAGGTAGGATTGAATGTATCAGATGGGGAGGCCCTATCCAGTTCGATCTTCGAAATTACGGTGCAATAGAGACAGTTTAAAAGCAGGATTTAAAAAGACCCTTGTAACAAATAGATATATTTAAAACGCACAATAACAAACTAATACACTTTCGAATGAGACCAATTCAGACAATTTTCTTATTGTTGGTATTTTCACCGGTTGCACAGTCACTTCATGCGCAGGAAACCCCCTTGCCGAAGCGTCCACCTGTTACGGGAATTGCCCATGCTGCCTTCTATACCAAAGATGTGGAGAATACACGCCAGTTTTTTAAGGGCTTTCTTGGCTATGCCGAACCATTCTCACTGATGGCAACCAACGGAAAAGACCTGGCGCTCACATTTTTCAAAATCAACGACCGCCAGTTTGTAGAAATCTTTCCCGAAAAGGCAAAGGGTGGTAACCGGATGTACCATTTTGCCATTGAGACAACCGATGCCGAGGCCATGCGCCGCTATCTGGCTTCCAAAGGTTTAAAAGTCCCGGAGAAGACACCGAAAGGACGAACCGGAAATCTTAATTATTTTGTAACGGATCCCAATGGGACCATTTGTGAAGTTGTTCAGTATGATCAGAATAGCCTGTCGGGGAAAGATATTGGCAAGAACTTGCCCGAAACCAGACTATCTACACGGATGAGTCATGCCGGATTTATGGTGCCTGATCTGGACAAGGCACTCGCTTTTTATGGTGATATACTTGGTTTTAAAGAGACTTGGCGGGGTAGCAAGGATGGAAAAAACGTAACCTGGGTCAACATGAAGGTTCCTGAAGGGAATGATTACATCGAATTGATGCTCTACGACAAGCAACCTTCAGAAGGGTCCATGGGATCCATGAACCACATTTGTTTAGAGGTCGATGATGTCACGCTATCTGTTGCTACATTGAAAAACCGAATTTTGCCTGAAGGTTGCAAAACGCCAACTGAAATGAAAACCGGAATTAACATGAAAAGACAGATCAACTGTTTCAATATTGATGGGACCCGTGTTGAGGTCATGGAAGCGAAAACGGTGGATGGAAAACCAACCCCTTCCTCCTCCGCTCCACCCATGAAATTCATTCCCTGAAACCGGAAGGCAGATTGTCAGTGTTTATTGGGGTCCATTGCCACAACAACCCCATTTTACATTTTGATTGTGCCTTGGGTATCAAAGGTATCAATGAGTTTTATATTTTGGTTGAAATCACCATGATCATCCTGAAACATGTTTTCCTCCACCTCGTAAGATCATTTACCAATTGGTTGAAAACATGAACGATCCAAAACTCTCCAAAGACTCCCGCCGAAAATTTATACAAAAATCGGCTTTGTTAGCAGTTGGGACTGCACTAACTCCGGCCTTGTTTGCCGGGGTGAAAACTTCGAATCCAGCTCCGCTTCTGAAGCGAACCTTGGGCAGGACAGGCTTCCAGGTGACTACGCTGGGCCTTGGCGGACAATCGGCAATACAATGGACCCCCGAAAATACAGATCCGGTGGCCATCATTGAAAAGGCTTATCGTTTGGGAATCAATTATTTTGATACTTCCAACGTCTATGGTCCAAGTCAGATGAATTACGGCAAGGCTTTCAAACGCCTTGGGCTGGCTCCTGAAACCCCAAATTACGATCCTTCGAAACGAAAGTCCATATTTCTGACTTCCAAAACGATGCTCCGTTTCGGCAAAGGGGGCGATGACAGACCCACGGTGGTGGGCCATTCGAACGGACCAGCCGGATCGAAGGCGTTGGACGATGTGCGACGATCGCTTACACAGATTTTTGGGGATGGCACCGGCAGTTATCCGGAAACTGCCTATTTGGACATGGTGCTGATACATAACCTCGTAAGGATGGAAGAGGTAGATGCTTTGTACGAAGGTTATGCCAGTACGAGCGCTGCCGCTCCCACCATAGGTGCCCTCGCAGCCCTCAGGGACGTGCGCGATGGTACCAACCGCACCGGACTAAATCCAAAAAATGAAAAACTGATCCGTCATGTAGGCTTTTCCGGACACAACGATACTGCTGTGATGATGGAGATGATCCATCGTGACAGCGAAGAGCTGCTCGATGGCATGCTGGTGGCCATCAATGCCAACGACCAGCTCCATTTTAACATGCAGCACAATGTGATCCCGGTGGCTGCAGCTAAAAATATGGGCATCATCGCAATGAAAGTCTTTGCTGACGGAGCCATGTACACCAAAAAAGCCGAATGGTCCAACAGTGTTCCCCATGTGGTACTCGATGTCAGCGGCAAGGATTTGCCGGCAGACCAACTGATACGCTATTCCTTGAGTACACCCGGTATCCATACAGCCATTATCGGGATTGGCAAGATAGATGATGATCCTGAAAAATGCCAGCTTTCCTACAATCTGATGCATGCACAGGTTGGAGCCGGCGCTGTGAGTGAGCGAGAACGGAGCGCCACCGAGCGGATTGCAGCCAAAGCCAAAGAGGGCAAGACCAACTATTTCCAAAAACCTTACCAGGAGTTGACTCCACCCCGTGAGGCAAAGGCAGTTGCCACAGACAAGGGGATCCTCATCTCCTGGCATACCGCCTATGCCGGCGATGCCGCCCTCGATCGTTATGAAATATGGAGGGAGCATGTAAAACTTGCAACCATCCCATTCCAACCACAAACTACCAAAATTCCTTACCAGGTCGCCCTAAAACACCACGATGGCACTCCCGGTGCGCTCCTCGTCAAAGTCATTGACAAAAAGGGCAGGGAAGCAGAAACGAAAATTGAAAGTTGAACCAATACCTCATACCCCATACCTCATATCTCATATCTCATACCTCATATCTCATACCTCATACCTCATATCTCATATCTCATATCTCATATCTCTCCCAATGTCTCTCCTCTTTCCCAATTTTCGCCCCCTCTTTCATCCGGATCAGTTTCAGGGAGAGGGTAAGCGAAAACGGTATTTCGAAGGCTGGTACTTTAAAGTAGTGAATGAATCACAGGAGGATGCCTATGCCATTATTCCGGGAATAGCCATGGATGAAATGGGTCAGAAGCAGGCTTTTGTTCAGGTTTTGGATGGGAAGAAGCAAACGGCGATTTACCACAAATTTGATTTCAAGGATTTTTCTTTTTCCCCCAGCGAATTCAAGATAGCCATTGGAAGGAATACTTTTACTGCCAATCATCTTGAAGTGGACCTGCCGGGAATGTCGGGCCGGCTTGAATTCTCCGATCTGGTACCCTGGCCAAAACCGTGGTATTCGCCGGGTATCATGGGCCCATTTGCCTTTGTTCCCTTCATGGAATGTTACCACGGAATCATCAGCATGGACCATCAGGTCAAGGGCAAACTCACGGTCGATGGAATGACAATCGATTTCGAAGGCGGTCGGGGCTATACCGAGAAAGACTGGGGCAGGTCCTTTCCAAGCGCCTACGTCTGGATGCAGTCGAACCATTTCTCCCTGCCGGGGATTTCGGTGAAGGCTTCGGTAGCAAGGATTCCCTGGATCAGAAATTCATTTGTCGGTTTTATTGCCGGTATATGGCTGCATGACAGGTTGATCCGCTTCACAACCTACAATGGCTCAATTCTGAGAAAATTACAGATTGATCCGCTCAAAGTGGAGCTTGAACTGGAGAACAAATGGCATCACCTCTCCATCATCGCCCGAAGGGAAACTGCTACCGGTCTTGCGGCTCCTATTTTGGGCATGATGGACGGCCGAATCGAAGAGAGCATGACCTCCGGCATGGAAGTGGTGCTGAGAGACCGCAGAACCGGCCTTGTCATTTTAAAGGACACCGGATACAACACCGGTTTGGAGGTAGCCGGAGAAATCAGTAAGATTGTGAAATAGGCCGAAATTTTCGCAGATTCAATACGATACCACCTTGTATCCCCTCTTCAAATAGCGTGTCAACGGAACTCCCATACCTTTCACGTCCACCTCACAAACTTTGAGTTCTTTTGTGACATTGTACATATTGGAACAGGCCACACAAGCTTCCAAAATGATCCCATCCTTTTTCATTGCTGCCACCTTTTCTTTGAGCGTTGCGTTCTCTGCAAGAAGTTTTTCCGAAGGACCCCAAACGATCAAAATTACTTCATTGAACCATTTGTATTTCTTCGCTGCATGGGCATACATCAGGCATGCCTTCATCGCAACTTCAGGATCACCACTTGACCATACCACAACAAGCGTGTCAGATGCTGTGTTGGTTTTTACTTCCTGGGCTTGAAGAATTTTTGCTGAAGCGGTTACCATCAGCAAAAAAAACACGATGATTTTAATCTTCATAATTCTGGTTTTAAATTGTGATTAAATCGAAAATCCAAAAATTACCAAACAGACTGTTCCCATCCATGGCAATCGATTAAGTTCTTCATTATTAGAATCCTTACATTCTTCGCTGGGAGAAGCAAGCTTCTGTATCTGAACATTTTATTGCCTCTTATTCGTCTTGAGTCATCTAAAATAGACAAAATATTACGCTCCTGTAAAATAAAATTACAGTTGATTCTCATTCACCTCTAATTTGATAAAGAATTATGGCTAATTCTCAAAATTACCCTGGTTAAATTCAGGATATAGGCAACGTATTCAATGTTTTTATAAAAAAATGCTTTAATTTCTTAACTTTGATGGACATAAATCTTTAAAATGCGGATTGAAATCATGAAAAAAAGCTACATTCTGGTCCTGTTTTTTGTTCTCCTGGCCCAGTCATTGTGTGCCCAAACTACAGTCAGCGGTTGGGAGAAATGGCAATACCTGATGGGTGAGTGGAAGGGTGAAGGAAGTGGTCAGCCGGGTGAGGGAAGCGGAATGTTCACATTGAAACCGAAACTGGATGGCAATATTCTGGAAATGAAGGGTAAAACAGAGATCGCCGCCAATGCGGCACATCCCTTGATGGTGCATGAAGATGTGATGGTGATTTACAAAAACAGGGAGGGTGTACCTGTCAAATCAATCTATTTTGACAACGAAAAGCATGTCATCAATTATGAGATCACCTATGCAGACAACAAGATCGTGCTAACCAGTGAACCAAATCCGTCCATGCCACGTTTCAGGCTGACCTATGAGAAGTTGGAAGAAAAGACAATGACCATCCGTTTCGAAATGGCCATGCCCAATGCTCCAGAGGAGTTTAAAATGTACCTCGAAGGTAAAAATAAGAAAGTTAAGGAGTTGGCTGACATGCCGAAGTGAAAAGTGAAAACATTCATCCAATAAAACTCATTCGTAACCTTTGGAATTCACTTGTCATCACTCCGCCCGTCCGATAAGGAATTTCTCGCTATTTCAGGGATGTTCGTGCGAACGGTTTTGAGGCCTTACACTTCTTCCCGGGGTTTCACCCTGGGCTATTCATGTTCAACCCTTTCAGGGTTTCAACCCAAATATCCTTGCTCTTACATCTCATACCTCATCTCTCTTGTTGTGCCCATTCCCGAAGTCACTCTCTTTTTCCTTTTTTCTCAAAGGGTTAACTCCAGGTAAGGATATACCGGATCTGCAAACCCGTATTTCCTGTAAAGAGGTTCGCCGTCTTTCGAACAGTGCAGGGCAACTTTGCTGATACCCATCTTTTTAGCTTCGGCCAATAAACCTTCGAGCACCATCGAGGAGATTCCTTTGCGGCGGTATTCAGGCAGCGTGTACATGTTCAGGATATCACCTTCCAGGTAGGATGATTGGTTTAAATCGCCGGGGATCTTCTTCAGAACCATGCCTCCATAGCTCACTGCAGTTCCTTCATATTCTGCCAATAGTGCAAAAAAACTCCCCTCCTTCATCGCCTGTCGAAAGAACAATTCAAGATTTTGGTGCAACTCCTTCAGGTAGAAAGCCGGTCGTTCTCCTTGCATCTCTCTGAGGTAATCTAACCTGGCTGCGGTCATTTGTGGCAGATCTTCGTGGACCACCCTGCGGATACTTATTTTCTCCCTTTCAAACATGCGCACTCCTTTTGATTTTGATTCATTCCCACCCAAACACACCTCACGCTTTTCTTTCTACTTTTCCTTTTAGCCTTTTGCCTTGATGACCAAAAACCTCTTCACAAAATTGACGAGAGAAGGGGCACTGGCTCCACCATGGTCGTAGCCGGGCATGGGAATATATGTAACGGGTAAGGTAGGATCCAGTTTCATCAAATCGGCATAAAGTTGAGAGGTCATCACCGGTGTGACATCTGTATCTGCCTGACCATGCGTCAAAATAAGCGGTGTTTTTATCTTCCAGGCCCCAATGCTGCTCGCTGCCAGGGCATCAAGCATGCCTTTGAATTTGGTGTTTGTGTTAAAAGTGCTCCTGAATTCATTGGTAAATAGCTCTGCCATGCTGGTGGAGAGCTGGTTGTTGATTGCTCCTCCGCTGAGGATGCCATTGAACAAGCCATCGATTCTGGTGGCGAAAGGTTCGTTGAAAATATCCGTATAGGGATTTGAAAATGCGGAAACCGATTTAAAACCCTTCATGATGTAGGCGATGTAGTAAGGCTGGGGATAAGTGGCCGCCGTTACCACCGTTTGGGTGATCAGGTTGAGGTTGTAGGGTCCGGCACCACAGCCAACTCCCTTGAGGTTGAATTCGCTGCCGAAACTTGTCTCGATGGTCTTTTGGAGCTGCAGTGTGGAGAGGCCACCCTGAGAATACCCCATCAGGTAAAGATCGCTTGAAACACCGAATTTCAGACTGCTTTTTGCACCCATCTCTTTGACGGCTCTGAACATATCCAAAATAGGATAAACGGTTGCTTCGAGTTGAAGGTAAGGATGAAATACATCCGTAGAAGATCCGAATCCAAGGTAGTCGGGCAATACCATTACAAATCCTGTGGCAGCAAATCCTGTGATCAGTTGGGTGGTATAACTTGAAGCCGAGAGCGAGGGGGCGTTGGCGTACACAGTGTTGGTGCCATTTTGAAAACTGAGTATGGGATAGGTCCCACCACCATCGGGGATGCAGACCAAACCCGATGCGACCAATTTTTTGGTCCCCAATTTTGTGTTGTAAGTTATCGAATAGACCTTTGCCCCGTATTGTACAGAGGGAAGTATCTGGGAGACATCCGGATAGACGGATTGAACGGGACTGAACAAATTCGTTACATCCAAGGCAGTCATCGATCTGACGAGTGTATAACTGACCAGGTATTGGTCCTGCGGCGGAACCACCTGGTCCACCGATGCATCCTTCTTGCAGCTTGATAGCAAAAGAGTTCCAAAATACAGAACTGCGATGAATTTGTAATTTTTAAACACTTTGGTTAAATTGAAGGTGAAGTAAGATTTAGCGTCTCCTGTATCTGGTTCTTAATGGTTGAATTCAGCAATTCCGGACTCATCCCGGCAGGATCAACGGGAGGCAGAAAAGTAACTACAATTCTTGATCCTGATTTTATCTTTTTCTTGCCAGAAGACATGGCTTCGTAGGCACCCGAAATGACCACAGGAACTATTGGCACATTTAATTCTGTGCTCAGAATGGTGTAGGTCTTCTTGAAATCGCCAAGCTCCCCTGTCAAAGTGCGGGTACCTTCTGGGAAAATCAGAATTTTTTTGCCCAATTTGACCACCTCCGCCATCTTTTGAATCGATTCTTTCAACTCCCTTGCCAGATCCATCACGATGATGTTGGTGCGATGCGCCAAAAATTGGCGCACACGGCTCTTGACATGGTCCTTCTTGGCATAGGAATAGGTGTCTTTCAGTGTCATCTTGTCCAGACAGGAGAGAACGAGAAACGCATCGAGTTTGGTCTGGTGGTTGGGGGCGAAGAAACAGGGCCCTTCCGGTATATTGTCCAGGCCATGCACCTCGAATTGAAAGAAGAAACTAAAAAACCCGCGGACAGAAGATACGATGAATTTTAACAGAAAAGATGATTTTGGCAAATCAACAAGTTGATTATCTTTGAGATTGCCCGACCAGGAGGCACTTTGCTCCTTGTGAAACAGTTTGTTGGCACCGATGTATTCCGCAATCTTCGCGATAGAAGGAAATTTAAGGAGTTGCTCTTCTTCGATTTTCAGGCCGAAGGTCTGTTCAATAAAATCGATCAGACTCATCTTTCCGAGTGAATCCATGGCAATGTCAAAAACCAGGTGGTCATCTGGTGAGATATCCATATCTATTTGACTCTCTATAAAGCTCTTGACAGCAAGGTATTCGGCAGATTCAGGATCTTCCGGTTTGTTCTTCTTGTTCTCTGTATCCTGAATCAGCTCCTCCAATTTGAACCGCTGCAATTTCGACAACCTTGTTCGTGGTAAATCTGTCTTGACCAGTGTAAACTGCATGATCCGCTTGTAAGAACTCAGTTCCACATTAAAAGGAGAGATCACTTGATCCCTGAAATATTGAACCATGTCGCTGACTCCATTTTCAGTCAAAAATTTGTAATCAGGAACAATGACGGCATGAAGCAACTCCTTGTGAATAAAAACCCCCGCTTCTTTGATGGCTTTTGAATAGAACTCGAGTTTCTGCTCCAGCTCAACGGGGTTGATGTTCTTTCCATTGGGGAGTACGATGATCTCTTTTTTCCTGCCGGTGATGTATAGAAATCCATTCTCATCAAAACGGCCCAGATCACCCGTGTAGAGCCATCCATCTCTCAGCACTTCAGCCGTCTCCTCCGGCCTGTTGTAATATCCCTGCATCACATTCGGTCCCTTTGCCACGATTTCTCCCTCCCTGATTTCTACTGTCATGTTGGGCAAAGCCTCCCCGGTAGAGCCAATTTTCACCCTGCCGGGACGCGGGAAAGTGATCATGGGTGCAGCTTCTGTCATGCCAAATCCCTCCAGAATATCGAATCCGATGGCATAGAAAAAGGTTCCCACCTCCTTGTTGAGGGCTGCTCCTCCGGCAATCATAAACTGCAAATGGCCACCAAGTCCCTGGTGAACCTTTTTAAAGAGCTTCTTGCCAAGTTTTCTGTTTTTTGTCTTGTAAACAAGTTTTAGAAAAGTTCTGGCTAAAAAACTCTTGTTAATTTTTGCCATCAATCCCTTGTATATCAATTCATACAGTCGGGGGACTCCTATAAATACGGTTACCGAGTTGTCTGCCAGGGTTTTCATCAGATCAGCCGATTGCATCGAAGGGGAGACCACCGTTGTTCCGCACGAGTAGTATGTAACCATCATCGATCCCAAAAGGGGAAAAATATGGTGCAACGGAAGAAGAACGAGGACTTCACTTTCGACAGTAAAGATTTTGGCATCGACTACGGCTCTGATGTTGGCAAGCAGATTGGTGTAGGAGAGCATGACCCCTTTCGGACTGCCCGTGGTGCCTGAGGTATAGATGATGACGGCTGTGGTTTCATTGTCTTCGGGTCCTATCCATTCGGATGGATTCTGACCTGCCAGCGGAGGATGGTTGTCGAAGGAGATGACTGCAGGTTGGTGACTGCTCTTCAGACTTACTTTGGCATATGCCTCCTTCATTCCTTCGCTCAGGAACAGAAGATCAGGTTTGCAATCATCCAGAATATAGGCTACATCGTCGGCCGAGGCCATAAAATCGATGGGAACAACAATGCATTTGTTTTGTAAGGCAGCATAAAAGGCAAAAAACCACTCCACCCGGTTCTCTGCATAGATGGCAACCTTTGAGTATCCCAACGCTTCAAACAGCAGGGCATATTGCTGAATGTGCTGAAATAGCTGGAGATAGGTAAAATCGCCTTGCTGGGAAATGATAGATTTTTTGGTCAGATTGGTACGGCAAATTATTGATTCAATCATAGTTGGTCATTATTTCGGAAGACGATTGGTTCGTATGTCGTTGCTAAAATCCCTTTTGAAAACGCAGCATAGGGCCTATGTTCTGCGACGGGGTTACACAAAGTAATAAATATTTGGGTTCAATTCCAAAAACTTCGGGGCAATCATCTTTTGATATTAAAATATTAACCTATTTTTATACATAACGTAAAAATGAGAGGTATTTAACTCCTTTGTCCTCAACCGTTAATTATCATCGAACCATCAAGGTTACCAAATAACTTCGTATTTTAGTAAAGAAAAAAAATTAAACCGGGATTTATCATGGAAAAGAGTGATGAAAAAAAAATGATTCATCCATCTCAGGATGTTATCAATCAAGCAAATGTAAAGGAATACGACCAAATGTACCAATATTCACTCGAGCAGCCCGAAGCCTTTTGGGCCGAACAGGCAGCTCATCTTTCCTGGTATAAAAAGTGGGACAAGGTACTTGACAAAAGCAATCCCCCATTTTTTAACTGGTTTCAGGGGGCGAAAACCAACATCATCTTAAATGCCATAGACCGTCATCTTCACTCTGCCACCAGAAATAAGCTGGCAGTCATTTGGGAAGGCGAACCGGGTGATTCCAAAACCTTTTCCTACCATGCCTTGAACCGAGAGGTGTCGCAGTTTGCCAACATTCTGAAGAGCATGGGTGTCAAGAAAGGTGATGTGGTGACCATCTACATGCCACAGATTCCTGAGCAACTTTTTGCCATGCTTGCCTGCGCCAAAATTGGTGCTGCACATTCTGTCGTTTATGGTGGATTCAGCCACGAAGCGCTTGCCGACCGCATCAATGATGCCAACAGTCGGGTCGTTATTACCGCCGATGGCGGTTACCGCCGTGGAAAAGTGGTGGAGATGAAAAGTGTCGTCAACAAAGCCATGGAACTCTCACCCACCATGGAGATTTGCATTACAGTGAAGCGTACTGGCATCGATGTGTACATGGAGAATGACAGGGATTATTGGTACCACGACCTGAAATCTCTTCCAATTGCTTCCAACAAATGTGAAACTGAAGAGATGGATTCTTCTGACATGCTTTTTCTGCTCTATACCTCCGGCTCGACAGGAAGACCCAAAGCACTGGTCCATACGCACGGTGGCTACAGTGTATACACCGCAACCACCCACCGGATGGTCTTTGACATCAAACCCGAAGACAGGTACTGGTGTGCAGCCGATCCCGGATGGATTACCGGTCACAGTTACATTGTGTACGGCCCGCTGATCAATGGTTCAACCATCATGTTGTACGAAGGAGCGCCAAATCACCCATATCCCGACAGGTGGTGGAAGATGGTAGAGAAATATGGAATCAACATTCTCTATACCTCTCCAACGGCCATCAGGGGATTGATGCGTTTCGGTGATTCGTGGCCCAACAGAAACGATATCAGTTCCTTGCGTTTGCTGGGATCGGTTGGCGAACCAATCAACGCGGAAGCATGGAATTGGTTTCACAAGGTGGTGGGCCGTGGGAATTGCCCAATCATGGACACCTGGTGGCAGACAGAGACCGGAGGATTCGTCATTGCACCTCTGCCAATAACACCCTTAAAACCTGGTTCAGCAACCAAACCATTTTTTGGGAATGACCTCGCAGTGGTAGATGAGACCGGGAAAGAGGTCAAGGCAGGCGAGGAGGGAACCCTCGTCATCAAAACTCCCTGGCCCGGCATGGCCAAGTCTGTCTACAACGATCCCCAGCGGTTTGTCGAAACTTACTGGTCTAAATTTGCCAAGCAGGGATGGTACCATACTGGCGACTCTGCCAAAAAAGACGAAGATGGATATTACTGGATCATTGGCCGCACAGACGATGTCATCAAAGTCAGCGGATACCGCCTTGGTTCTGCCGAGATAGAAGGTGTCATGGCTACCCATCCTGCCATCGTCGAATCTGCAGCCATTGCCTTGCCGCATCATCTCAAGGGAAATGCCATTCACATCACCGCTGTTCTTCGAAACAATTACCAACCCAGCAAAGAGCTTGAGCTTGAACTGATGTTGCACATGGAGGAACACCTGGGTAAAATTGCCCGGCCCGAAGCCATCCAGTTCGCCGAGATTCTGCCCAAAACCAGAAGCGGTAAAATTATGCGAAGATTGCTGAAATCCAGGGCACTCGGACAACCGGACGGCGATTTGAGCACCATGGAAGAGTAATGGGCGGAAAATGAAAAGTGAAAAATGAAAAGTGAAAAGTGAAATATTACCTCATATCTCATAACTCATATCTCATAACTTATATCTCATAACTCATATCTCATAACTCATATCTCATAACTCATATCTCATATCTCATATCTCAATCTCAACATGGCCAGACGAATTATAGGTATTCATGAAAAGCTGCCACTCCTGGAGAGTCTGCCGCTTAGTTTCCAGCATTTGACTGCGATGTTTGGAGCAACCATCCTTGTTCCGATTCTATTGGGAATTGATCCTGCCATTGCGTTGTTGATGAATGGAATAGGTACCCTGATTTATTCCTGGATCACCAAAGGCGGGATTCCGGCTTATCTGGGTTCAAGCTTTGCCTTCATCGCTCCGACCCTCTTGATTGTTGGTACGTATGGTAGTTTTGGAAATGCTCAGGGAGGTTTTATCTTCTTTGGATTCTTTTTTATAGCCATCTCCTATGTGGTAAAAAAATGGGGAATCCGGTGGATTGATGTCATCATGCCTCCTGCAGTCATGGGCGCAGTAGTGGCCATCATCGGACTCGAACTTGCCCCTGTGGCAGCACAACAGGCAGGACTTGCTCCTTGGCCAACTGCTGTAGGGCAGGTCGTCCAGTCTTTTGAGGTAACACCGAATGTCTTGATTGTTTCTATGTTTACGCTGGCAGTCGGCATTGTTGGCAGCGTGTTGTTCAAAGGATTCATGCAGGTAATACCCATTCTTTTTGCAGTAATTGCCGGTTATTTTCTTGCTTTCTGCATGGGCATGGTCGATACCGCAGCTATCAGCAATGCTCCCTGGCTTGCACTGCCGAAATTTCAGAATCCGGTTTTTAACCTGAATGCCATCCTGATCATTGCACCTGCCTGTTTGGTGGTGTTGGCCGAACACATCAGCCACCTCATCGTAACCGGCAAAATCACAGGGGCTGATTTGATGAAAAGACCCGGATTGCACCGCTCTTTGCTGGGTGATGGAATCAGCAATGTGTTGTCAGGATTCACAGGTTCTCCGCCCAATACCACTTACGGTGAAAACATTGGGGTTATGGCCATCACAAAAGTATACTCCGTTTGGGTGATCAGGGGTGCTGCCATCATGGCGATTGCATTTTCGGTGATCGGGAAAATTTCGGCGGCCATCTCCACCATTCCTACTCCGGTAATGGGTGGAATTACCATGTTGTTGTTTGGCGTAATCGCCGTTCAGGGATTCAGGATGTTTGTCGAGCAAAAAGTTGATTTCAGTAAAAACAGGAACATGGTCCTTGGTTCCCTCACCTTCGTCATTGGGGTGAGTGGAGCGGCTCTAAAAGTAGGTTCTATGCAATTAAAGGGAATGGCGTTTGCGACGGTCGTCGGAATCGTGTTGTCCTTGTCGTTCTGGTTATTAGACAAGCTTGGGATCATGAACAAGGAGGCATGATCGAAATTTTCAGGCATTTTCTTTTTAATTCTTTCATTATTTTTCAACCAAGGCCGTCCAATCAGTGACGGCCTTGGTTTTTGTACCCTAATTTTTTGTATCTTCATGAAAAATTTTTTGTAATGAATTCGGATCAGCAATTGTTAATAAATCAGTCTGTTGCTTATGTCAAAGACGAACTGGCAGATGGCGAAAAGGGACACGATTGGTGGCACATCGAGCGGGTGTGGTGCACCGCACGCCAGATTGCCGAATCGGAGGCTGTCGACCTTTTCGTGGTCGAACTGGGAGCCTTGTTTCACGACATAGCAGATGCCAAATTTAATTCGGGTGATGAAGAGATAGGTCCTATAAAAACTGCCCAATTTTTAAAATCGATCCATGTCGATCCGGTTGTGATAGACCATGTGGTTCAGATCGTGCGGCACATCTCGTTTAAAGGAGGAAACCATGCAGCAGGTTTTTCTTCACCGGAACTGATGGTCGTTCTAGATGCCGACAGGCTGGATGCCATTGGCGCCATTGGCGTTGCCAGGGCCTTTCATTATGGGGGTTTCAAGAACAGATTGTTGTATCATCCCGACATAAAGCCGGATCTGAACATGACCAAAGAGGCATATAAAAATAGTGAGGCTCCTACCATCAACCATTTCTACGAAAAACTGCTCTTGCTGAAAGACCGTATGAACACTCCTACCGGGAAAGCCATGGCCCTCAAAAGACATGCCTTTATGGAATTGTTCCTGAAGGAATTCGAGTTTGAATGGTATGGACATAACTTGATGCAGCAGCGTTGACTTAAATTTAAACTTCTAAAATGAGTATGATAAAGAAATTTCTATACAGATTTTTCGATAAGGTTTCAAAGTTTTTCAGCATCCGAAGTTTGTCAATTACCTTCATGGGCGAAAGTGGCAAATTGATTCTACAGTCCCTTTTTACCATCCTCTCTATTGGGATCGGAATTTGGTTTCTCACCCAGCAAAAATCAGAATTGGCAGAGATCAATATCCTGCTAAGGGCCTCCGACTGGCAGCTTGTTCTTCTTGGATTGTTTCTAACAGCCTGTTACATTGTTATTCAGGGGTACATGTATGTGAGCTCTTTCGCTACTTTCAGGCATAAACTTCCCTTGCGGCTCGGCATTGTATTGTTTCTTAAACGCAATTTTATAAGTGTTTTTTTGCCAGCCGGCGGAGTCACTTCATTGGGTTTTTTTACAGCAGACATCGAAAAGCGGGGTATTACCAAATCACACATCCATTTTGCCTCGACAATCTATGGCTTTGTAGGCATTCTCTCGGTAGTGCTGGTTGCCATTCCGGCATTCATCTATGCTGTTGCCGATGGCAGTATCGGTCAGGGTGAGTGGATTGGCCTGCTCTCCGTCGTGCTGTTGCTTGGCCTGCTCTTTCTCGTTTACCATTCTTTCTCACACAAAGGAACTGTTTACAACCGGCTGATAAAATATTTTCCTTCGCTGGAGGAGCTTATCGAGGAGCTGGATGATGCCAAGCTGGATAAAAAGCAGTTGCTGTTGACGGTTGCTACCTCCGTTCTCATAGAATTCGTTGGAATCGCCCATCTTTTCGTTGCCATGATGGCCCTTCATCTCCAACCCTCCCTCTTTGCCGCCTTGCTGGGATACATTGTCTCCGTCATTTTTCTGATAATCTCTCCCTTCCTGAGGGGCCTGGGACCCATTGAATTGTCTATGGCCTATCTCCTTGTGAAATATGGTTTCTCGAGTGTCGAAGCAATCGCTGTCACTTTTCTCTACCGCTTTTTCGAGTTTTGGGTGCCATTGTTGTCAGGAGCCGTTACCTTCCTGATGAAGATCAACAAGCTGATCATGCGCATCGTACCTGCTTTGTTGCTCTTTGCCCTTGGCATCATCAATATTATTTCGGTCCTTACACCCGCTATCCACGAAAGGGTAAGGTGGTTGCGACATTTTATTCCGATAGATGCCATCGTGGTATCCAATTATTTTGTACTGGTGCTGGGATTAATTCTCCTGGTAACTGCCTCCTTCATGCTCAAGGGACTCAAATCTGCCTGGGGTCTGGCAGTTCTGCTTACAGTCGTCTCCTTCTTCGGAAACCTTACCAAGGCCGTCGACTACGAGGAGGCGCTTGCGGCACTTTTTGTGCTTGCTGTTCTCATCTACACACGTAAAGATTATTACATCAAAAACAATCCAAAACTTCGCACCGTTGGCATTCAAACGGCCATACTGAGCATCGTGGCCGTTATGTTTTACAGTGTGATCGGTTTCTATTTCCTGGACAAAAAGCACTTTAACATAGATTTTAGTCTCTGGCAATCTACAAGGTATGCGCTGCAAAACTATTTTCTGGTTGGCAGCAGTGACCTGATTCCTGTAGATAGATTTGCCTCAAAATTTCTTCTTTCCATCAACATCAGTGGATTCTTGTCACTTGCTTTTCTTTTCTATACGCTGATCAGGCCCTATATCTTAAAAAATGCACCCACCAAGGAGGAATTGGAGCGACCAAATCGGTTGATCAAGGAGTATGGACAATCGGCGCTGGATTATTTTAAGACTTACCAGGACAAGATGATCTTCGAAGCCGATGGTGTAGATGCCTTTATCTCTTACCGGATAGCTGGGAATTTTGCTGTTGTGCTCGAAAATCCAGTTGCTTGCGATGCCGAATGCATGAGAGCGTGCATCCGCCTTTTTGACAAATTCTGCTATGAAAACGGACTGAAAAGTTTTTATTACAGGGTTCCCGAAGAATCCTTGCCAATTTACAAGAGCCTGAAGAAGAAATCGATGTTTTTGGGCCAGGAGGGAGTCGTCGATCTCAACCAATTTACCTTGGAAGGTGGATCCCGTAAGTCAATCCGGAATGCTATTTCAAAGGTTAAGGACAGGGGATATACAGTTAAGTTCCATTTTGCTCCTATCAAAGACGGTCAGCTTCAGAAGGTCAAATCGGTTTCCGACGACTGGCTTTTTGAAACTGACAGAAGCGAAATAATCTTCTCCCAAGGAATGTTCGACTGGGATGAACTGAAACAGCAGACCCTGATCACAGTAGAAAATTCAGAAGAAAAAGTGGTGGCCTTCCTGAATATTATTCCAGATTATGCTGCAAAAGAAGCTACTTACGACTTGCTGCGCAAGACTTGCGATGCACCCAATGGCGTGATGGATTTCATTCTCGTTGAGATGTTTAACCATCTGAAATCTCAGGGTTATGAGACCGTCAACCTTGGTTTTGCGCCCATGTCGGGATTGAAAGATCCAACCAAATTTTCGGAGAAATCGATGAAATTTGCCTATGAGAAGATCAGAAGTTTTGCCCACTACAAAGGGATGCGCGAATACAAGGAGAAATTTGCGACGATCTGGTACAACAAATACCTCATCTTCGAACACGACTACGACCTGATGCAGATTCCAAGGGCACTTTCAGATGTGATCAAGCCATGAAAATGATCTGCCTGCTGTTACTCTTGCTGGCATTTCCCCAAAGCAAAGATTCCGATAATGGGACAATCAGGGTACTGGAACCCGAACAATCATCTGATTTGCCTTTGTTTATCTATATCTCGGGTGACGGTGGGTGGAATTCTTTCAATGAATCCTTGTGCAAATACCTCTCTGAAAAAGGGATGCGCGTCATTTTTCTCGACGCTCAAAAATATTTTTGGTCGGCCAAAACGCCGGAAGAGACGACAGCGTTCCTCATCAATCTTCTTGGTAAATATCAACAAGAGGGGTTCGGGGCGCACTTCGTCCTGGCTGGTTACTCCTTTGGTGCCACGGTGGTCCCCTTTTTGGTGAACCGCTTTCCTGCTCCAATCAAAAAAAATCTTGAGAAGTCGCTGCTGATAGCGCCCGACCAAAGCTGTGATTTCGAAATTCACCTCACTGACATGCTTAATCTCGGACTGTCAAAAGGTAAATACAATGTTATTCAGGAGATTAAGCAAAAAGAATACAAGGATTATGTGGGCATATTTGGTAGCGATGACCGTCAAAATAACCAGAAAATATTTCGTGCAACCGGTATTGACATAGAAATACTCGAAGGGAACCACCATTTCGACAGTGGCTTTGAAGCATTGGGCGACCTTGTTTTGAAAAAGATTAACCAATGAGGCGCCCGGTTGAATTCCTCTCTCACTTCGACTTTCCCTACGGTCAAATCCGCTCATCAGCAAAACCTCCAATCGACAAATCATCAGATCATGCAAAAATAAATCTGATGATCTAAGTAATCTGTGGTTGGTTTTGTCTTAATTTGCAATTGGATACATTTTCAGAAAAAATATTAATTAGGTAAATTATGCGTAGATTTAATTTGTTAAAAGGCTCTATCAGATTAGGGGCTTTTGTGGTTTTCGGACTTTGTACTGCAACTGTTTTTGGTCAGGAAGTGGCCAAGAAGGATACGATTTCTTCTATTCCTCAAGCAATTAGCGCAATATTAAAGCCCGCCTGCATGACTTGTCATTCCAATGAGGGTCGTGACAAGCCAAAGGCAAAAGTGAACTTCTCGGTATGGGACCAGTACACACCTATCGAGAAGACGATGATAGCCTCCTCCATTGCCGATGAAGTTAAAAAAGGGAGTATGCCACCGAAACGTTTTCTTGAAACCCATCCCGAAGGTGCATTGACTGCTGATCAAATGAATTCAATTGTTCAGTGGTGTGATGCACTGAAAGCAAAACCGTAGGCAAAATCATCCGCTGAAGCATGACCATCCCTTCCTACCGTGATATCTGGAAAATCGCCGGACCTATCGCGCTTAGTCTTTTGGCCCAAAACATTATTGGCGTTACTGATACGGCTTTCCTGGGTAGGGTAGGTGAAGTTGAATTGGGGGCTTCTGCCATCGGGGGTGTTTTCTACCTCATCCTCTTTATGATAGGATTTGGGTTTACTACCGGAGTCCAGATTCTGGTGGCCAGGCGTTTTGGCGAGAAGAATTTTGAAGCCATTGGCCGGATTGTGGACAATTCATTTTATTTTGTAGCCCTTACTTCACTGCTGATAACAGCGGTTGTTTACCTGTTTGGAGCCTCCTTCTTACGGTTGTTCATCTCCTCTGAAGCGGTCTGCCAAGCCAGTTCCATCTTTTTAAAATACAGGGTGCTTGGTCTCTTCTTTGCCTCATCCACACTTTTGTTCCGATCCTTTTATACAGGGATTTCATTTACCAAATATCTCAGCATCAGTGCGATAATCATGGCAGTTCTCAATGTAGGGCTCGATTATCTGTTGGTTTTTGGTCATGGAGGCTTTCCGAAATTGGGTATCCAGGGGGCAGCAATTGCATCATCGGTTTCTGAAGGTTTTGCGCTGCTCTTTTTTATATGGATCACACGCAAGAATCACCTGCTCAAAAGGTACCAACTTTTTAAACTGGTCAGGCCCGACCTTTCAATCATCAAAAGTACGCTTGGTATCTCAATTTTTGTCATGGTACAATTTATGCTTTCATTTGGAAGCTGGTTCGTCTTTTTCATGATGGTCGAAAAAATGGGTGAACGGTCTTTGGCTGTCTCCAACATCATCCGGTCGGTCTATATTTTCCTGATGATCCCCGGTTGGGCCCTTGGAACCGTAGCGAGTTCACTAGTAAGTGGTTCACTGGGTGAAGGGAATCCCGATAGGGTGATGCCAATCATCTTCAAAACCGTCAGGTTTAGCTTTCTTTCAATCCTTGCCATCGTATTGGTGGCACTGCTTTTCCCCATGACAGTGATCTCTGTTTATACCAACAATGCCTCACTTGCCGAAGCGACACTGCCCTCTTATTACATCATTCTGGGAGCACTTTGCGTATTCTCTGTCATGAGCATCTTCTTCAACGGTGTCCTGGGAACGGCCAATACCAAGACCTCTCTCCTCATTGAAACCTTTACATTGGCTTGCTATCTGGGCTTTACCTGGCTCATTGCAGTCCATTTGAAAATGAAAATTGAATGGGTCTGGATGGCTGAATATGTCTATTTTATTTTGATAGGACTCCTTTCGTTATGGTATTTGATGAAGGGCAATTGGCGGGACAAAAAAATTTAAACCTTACTGATTTTGTTATATTTTGTTAATAATTGATTGATAGCATCATTAGTCAAACTTTATTTGATAATTTTGGGTGTAATTCTCAGAATAGCAATGACACAAAATAGTCTAACCAGCAATTAGAAGATGGTCCATTCCTTCACAATAGCCTGATTTAATACAAATTATTACCGTATGAAACGAGCATGGGCAACACCCACCAAAGGCGATGTAAATTCGCCTGCGAGTTCCATTAGTACTTACAGATATTCAATTATTTAACAAATATATTTACGAATGAAAACAAAACTGATCGTTGTTTTATTTGCAGCCGCAACAGTTGCTTCGTGTGTAAGTTCCAAAAAATTCAAAAGCAGCCAGAATCTGTTTGTTCACGAACAAACAGTTCGTGCCAAGACACAGCAGGAATTGGCCAGCTGCGAAGGGCAAAGAAGAGTAGGAGAGACAAAAATTGCAGATCTGCAATCGCAATTGGCAACACTCAAGGAACAAATTACTTTTCTAAAGGAAAACAATACCCAGGCATTGAAGCAGTTGGAAAATCTTTCGGTCATTTCGAGTTCACAAGCCGAAAGCATCAAGAAGTCGATGGAAAATATGGGTGTCAAGGATCACATGATTTTTAGCCTGCAATCTTCCCTTTCGCAACGTGATTCTTTGAATATGGCGCTGGTCATGAACCTGAAGGGAGCCATCGGAAACCTGGATGACAAAGACATCAACATCAAGGTCGACAAAGGGGTGGTCTACATCGATATCTCTGACAAAATGCTTTTCCAAAGTGGAAGCTACAACATCACTGAGCGTGCCAGCGAAGTTCTGGGGAAGGTGGCAATGGTGCTGAACAACCAGAAGGACATTGAGTTCATGGTTGAAGGCCATACAGACAATGTGCCGTTTTACAAGGGTGACCTGGTCGACAACTGGGACCTGAGTGTCAAAAGAGCCACTGCTGTTGTTCGGATTCTTCAGAATAAATACGGTCTGAATCCGGCCAAGATCACCGCCGCAGGCAGAGGTGAATACCAACCACTGGAACCAAACGACTCAAAAGAGGGAAAAGCAGCCAATCGCCGTACCCGGATAGTGATCCTTCCACAATTGGACCAGTTCTTCAAATTGCTGGAGCGACCCGGGAAATAACATGGAATTACCCGTGAGACAACATTGACCCCATCCGAAAATGATTGGATGGGTATTCCATCTTGCTATTCGAATACAAACTTAGTATCGTGTGAAACTTAATGTTAAATAAATCCTCTTTTTCAGGAAATTTTAACCGAAAGGATTAACTTTGCCAACTGATTTTTGTAAAATGTTAGTTGGCTATGAATGAGAAAGATATAAAATTACTCTCCGAATTTCCACCGGTATCAACCGCAACCTGGGAGGACCAAATCAACATCGACCTCAAAGGAAAGGATTACAACAAGAGCCTGGTTTGGAAGACCAGAGAGGGTTTTGATGTTCGACCTTATTACAGGTCAGAACATATTGAAGGACTTGATTTTCCGGAGAGTAATCCGGGAGAATTCCCTTTCGTCCGCGGTAAAAGTAAGTCTGGGAACAATTGGCTGGTTCGCCAGGATATTGTTGTCGACAATCCTGAATCGGCCAATCAGAAAGCATTGGAGATTCTGAACAAGGGTGTTACTTCACTTGGCTTCGTATTTTTGGGTTGTAGTCAGGTCACCGTTGCGGATCTTAAGTTATTACTGGGAGGCATACAACTTGACGCAGTTGAAATCAATTTTGTACTATCCTGCAGAAACAAGGAATTTTTTGAGATTTTGCTGGCGTTCCTGATAGAGCTCAAGGCCGATCCTGCCACACTTCATATCTCCATCAACCACGATCCTATTGGCAGATTTACTTTGCGTGGAAAATTCTGCCACAGCGAATCAGAACTCTTCGGGAAAGTTAAGACCATGGTTGAATGGGGTGAAAAATTTAAGCACCTCCATCTGATAGCCGTCAACGGCGTTAATTTCAACAATGCCGGTGCTTCCATCGTTCAGGAGTTGGCTTTCTCTTTGGCCATGGGCGCTGAATACATGACCAGGCTCACCGATTTGGGGGTAGATGCCGCTCAGGCTGCACAAAAAATCCGGTTCAATTTTGGTGTAGGTGGCAACTATTTCATGGAGTTGGCCAAACTTAGGGCAGCCCGTCTGTTGTGGGCCAATATTGTTAAAGCTTATCATCCTGTATGTGCCTGTGAAGAATCTGACAGCAAAGGTGAATTTTGTGCCTGTGCAACGAAGATGCATGTTCACTGTGAAACATCCGAATGGAATAAAACTGTTTATGATCCATATGTGAACCTGCTCCGTACCCAAACGGAGGCGATGTCTGCCATCCTGGGCGGTGCCGACTCCCTGACCGTTTTGCCTTTTGATTCAATATATGAGCAACCCACCGCTTTTTCCGAGCGTCTCGCCCGAAATCAGCAGGCGTTGCTGAAGGAAGAGGTTCATCTCGATAAAATTGCCGATCCTGCCGCCGGATCCTATTACATTGAGACCCTTACCTCCTCGATCGCCGAGCAAGCCTGGAAGCTGTTTCTGGAGGTTCAGGACCGAGGTGGCTTCATCGCTGCCTTTAGGGATGGATTTGTTCAATCGCTTGTGAAGGAGATGGCCGGAAAACGGAACATGGCCATAGCCTCGCGCAGGGAAAGTATCTTGGGAGTCAATCAGTTTCCCAATATCAACGAACAACTTGAACCTGGCATGGATCCTGCCGTTTTCCAAATTACCGACCAAACAGCTGAAGGGGCCGAGGTGGAAACCCTGAAGTTTTTCAGGGGAGCCGGTCAACTGGAGGCAATCCGTTATTCCACCGACCTGTTCGCACTAAAAAACGGTCGCCCAAAGGTCTGCATGCTGCCAGTCGGCAACCTGGCGATGCGGAAGGCACGTGCCCAGTTTTCATGCAATTTTTTCGCTGCCGCCGGGTACGAAGTAATCGATCACAATGGATTTGATTCGGTCGGAGAGGGTCTGCAGTCAGTTTTGGAGGCAAAGGCAGACATCGTGGTACTGTGCAGTTCGGATGAAGAATACGCAACCCTAGCCCCTGAACTTTTTGGAAGGATTCACGGCAGAATTATCCTGGTAGTAGCCGGGGAACCTGCATGTACCGAAGCGTTGAAACAGCTGGGAATCCAGAATTTCATCAGCATGAAAACCAATCTGCTCGATGCACTGACTCATTACAACAAAATGCTGGGAATAATGTACTGATGCGCTAATTTAGTAAGTATGTAATTTCGGTTCCAAAATCGAATCCTTTGACAAGCTCCGGGACCGAACCGATCATCTAAATTCTAAAATCGAAAATTAATTTATGACGCCAGACTTCAAAAATATAGAGATCACAGGCTGTATCAACACCAGCCAAAATGTTGCACAAGGCAATAGACCCGATGCCATTACCACATGGATGACTCCAGAGCTGATACCTGTTAAAGGTGTTTATACCAAATCGGACCTTGAAGGCATTGAACATCTCAACTATGCTGCCGGCAAAGCACCATTTCTCCGTGGGCCATACGCCACCATGTATGTGATGCAACCCTGGACCATCCGTCAATATGCAGGTTTCTCGACTGCCGAAGAATCAAATGCCTTTTACCGTAGAAATCTGGCTGCAGGCCAGAAAGGATTGTCAGTAGCATTCGACCTTGCGACCCACCGGGGCTATGATTCCGATCATCCCAGGGTAACCGGCGATGTTGGAAAGGCTGGGGTTGCGATAGATTCGATCCTGGACATGAAGATTCTGTTCGACCAAATTCCGCTCAACAAAATGTCTGTTTCCATGACCATGAACGGAGCCGTTTTGCCCATCATGGCCTTCTACATTGTTACCGCCTTGGAGCAGGGAGCAAAATTGGAAGAACTTGCCGGAACGATTCAGAATGACATTCTCAAAGAATTCATGGTAAGAAATACCTACATCTATCCTCCCGAATTCTCAATGAAGATCATTGCAGATATTTTTGAATTCACTTCGAGGAAGATGCCGAAATTTAACTCCATCTCCATCTCCGGTTACCACATGCAGGAGGCAGGTGCTACCGCTGATATTGAGATGGCTTATACCCTGGCAGATGGATTGGATTACATCCGTACTGGCATCAAAGCCGGATTGGATATTGATGCCTTTGCACCTCGTCTCTCTTTTTTCTGGGCCGTTGGCATGAACCATTTTATGGAGATCGCCAAGATGCGGGCTGCACGGATGATCTGGGCCAAGATGGTCAAACAGTTCAATCCGAAGAGTGCCAAATCCATGGCCCTGCGAACCCATTCCCAAACCTCCGGTTGGTCGCTCACAGAACAGGATCCATACAACAATGTTGGTCGAACCTGCATCGAGGCACTGGCCGCGGCACTGGGACATACACAATCGCTTCATACCAATGCATTGGATGAAGCCATTGCCTTGCCCACCGACTTCTCCGCCAGGATTGCCCGCAACACACAGATTTACCTGCAACAGGAGACCGAAATCTGTCGCTCTCTCGATCCATGGGCCGGTTCCTATTATGTTGAGAGCCTGACCAATGAAATTTTGAAGAAAGCATGGGCACTCATTGAGGAGGTGGAGGAGTTGGGCGGAATGTCGAAAGCCATCGAGACCGGTGTACCAAAGATGCGCATCGAAGAGGCCGCAGCAAGGACACAGGGCCGCATCGACTCGGCTTCACAGGCCATCATCGGTGTCAACAAATACCGTCTGGAAAAGGAAGATCCGATTGATATTCTGGAGATCGACAACAGTGTCGTTCGTCTTTCTCAAATTGAAAGACTAAACTTGCTGCGTGCAAACCGCAACGAAGCTGAAGTTCTCGCTTCGCTGGAGGCCATCACAGCATCTGTCAGTTCAGGCAAAGGTAATCTGCTGGAACTGGCCATCGATGCGGCACAGAAGCGTGCCACCCTGGGCGAAATTTCATTTGCCTGTGAGAAAATAGCAGGAAGATACAAAGCAACCATCAGAACCATATCCGGCGTGTATTCATCAGAAGCTAAAAATGACGGAGACTTCACAAGTGCGAAGGAACTCGTCCGCAAATTCGCAGAGAAAGAGGGTCGCCAACCCCGTATCATGGTGGCAAAGATGGGCCAGGACGGCCACGATCGCGGTGCCAAAGTGGTCGCTACAGGTTATGCAGACCTCGGATTCGATGTCGACATGGGTCCGCTGTTCCAGACACCGGAAGAGGCGGCCAAACAAGCCGTCGAAAACGACGTGCATGTACTCGGCATCTCTTCTCTGGCTGCCGGGCACAAAACACTGATTCCGGCAGTTATCGATGAGATGAAGAGACTCGGGCGCGAAGACATCATGGTAATTGCGGGCGGCGTAATTCCTTCGCAGGATTATCAGTTCCTATACGATGCAGGGGTCGTGGCGATCTTTGGTCCAGGAACATCTGTTGCCGCTGCCGGCAAGAAAATTATGGAAATATTGATTGCGGCACAGGAATAGTAGGAATTTGAGGACGCAATTTGCGACCACCGATTATCAAGTTCCACTTAGGAAAGTTCAAACTTAATATCTTCAACGTGCCTACCAAATTTTCACCACCCTTTTGTCAATTGTCACATTGACGAAAGGTCCGGCAAGATTGTTCTCTTCTGAACGTTTGTTGCCAAAATAGTCCTGGTTTAGCGTCAAAAAACTGCCATCCGGATTGTCGAACAAAGCTTTTGGGATTTTTGCCTTTCCCAATGTTGTGGTATTTATTATTTGCCTCTTCTGGTTGAGCATAGCTGGTGAAAATGCAAAATGCAAATAGACATTCGCTCCCTCTTCTACCAGTTTTATCCCTGGGTTATAGGTTGAATCATTCGAGAAAACGGTCTCTTTCAAGAAAGGTACCGCACCATTGCAGTAGTCATTCCCATTGATCCAAACCGGAAGTTTTGCACTGTTATAAATTTCAGTTCCAAACTTAAATCTGTCGTTTTTGAACTTATTGTCACCCGGGCCGATGAAGATATTGTTGTACAGGCGGTCATCACCCGAAAGGATGGTTGTCAATGCGGCAATATCGGTGGAGTGGGGCAGGAAATAAGGGGTAAACCGATTTGGCTCCGGCCACATGTAAAATGCTCCGGCAATCAGATTGTGAAGATAGGCTCCCCCTTCCGACTGGGTTCGGATGGCCATGGGAGATAGGAAAATATTGTTGTCAACCACAAACGGTCCGTGGTTGACTTCCAGAAATAGATCTTCCAAACTATTGTTGTAAAACAGATTGCTGGATACGCGGGTGCCCTGGGTCATCCAGTCGAGCCACAGACCTCTGGCACAATTATGGATCCTGTTTTTGCCAATGTAGGTGTCAACTGCCGCATGGAACTTTATTCCTCCGATTTCTGCCCCGCTAAACTGCCTCTTGGTCCAGATGTTGTAAATGTGGTTGTTTTCGATGGTGCTGAAAGCGGCTCCCATGCTGCCGCAAATTCCGGTTTGCTCGCAATTGAAGATAATATTGTTCCGAACGATATGCGAACCAATATTTTCCTTGTTCCAACCTTTGCGCAGCACGTTAAACAGAACCTCGATGTAATGAATATTTCCATCCCTGTTCACATTTTCCTTGTCGAGTGTCCAGACATTGTGCCCGGACCCGCGTTCTTTCCCCAGGGTGATCCCATTGCATTTGGAATCGCTGATCACATTGTTTTCGATGATCCATCCTTTGTTCCAGTGGGTGGAGATCATGCCTACCTGTTCGGCAGTAGGTGCTGCCCATTGCGTAGCTGCCTGACTGAAGTTAAAACCTCTGATGGTGATGTAGTTGATACCCGGTTTGTCGGGATAAAAGATGGTTCGACGGGTGCTGATTTCGGTCAGTTCCCTGTTCGGATTCTGTTTGTGAAAATTGGCCCAGATGGTCGTGTTTTCAATATTGCTTTCGCAGTACCAAGTGTAAATTGAGCCGATGGAATCCTGCGCATTGGCAACAACGACAGGGTTGTACACCTTTTCCAGGATCTCTTTCTCGTAAAACGATTTGCCATTCAGAAACAGTTCACCGGTATGATGGATCCGACCTTGCCGGTTGAACCAATCTCCGCTGATAGAATCCTGGTAAGGGTTGTAATCACCGAAGAAGGAGTTGGGCAGGACCACCTTCCAGACACCCTCTTTCTCTCTCTGCCAACCGGATACTATTTCAGAGCCTTTGATCTCAACTTTTTCTCCTAAGGCCGCACGGTAAAGGATTCTTTTGGCATCACTTTCACCACCATGCAGGGGGTTGATCCATTCCCTGTACACTCCCGAATGAACAGTAATGGTGTCACCTGCAAGGGCACTTTTGGCCGCCATTGAAATCGTGAGGAAGGGCTTTTGAGCTGATCCATCGCTGGCATCTAGGCCGGTTTTGGAAACGTGAAATTCTTTTGCAGATGTGAAAGTGCTGACAAGCAGCAAGGCAATTGGAAGACAAAACTTAATTTTTCTCATGAAAGTTTGCATAAAACAGATTTTCTGTTGGAAACCAGCTGGTGATTGTAAGGACCTGGTCGTTTCTATGCCGTAAATTTAGGATAAATTAATATCTGTGTACTGATTTACAGTACATTTGTGAAATAAAATGCAAATCTTATGGTTGAGCTATCGCTAAATAAATTCAGCGCAAATGTCAAAGAGTTGGTAGCTAAAGTGGTTGAAGATCATCTGGCAATCAAGTCAATCAACCTATTGCATAACTTTTCCTAACTTCGCGTTTTATTTATTAAAGTTCAAAGATGAGAATCCATTTTATTGCCGTCGGTGGAGCTGCCATGCACAATCTGGCCATTGCCCTGTACCGCAAAGGGTATCAGGTTACTGGGTCGGACGATGAAATTTTTGAACCTTCCCTCAGCCGACTGAAAAACCATGGCCTGCTTCCTTCCGCATTTGGATGGTTTCCTGATTCCATCTCAACTGAAATAGATGCGGTAATTCTTGGGATGCATGCCCGAATTGATAATCCGGAATTAATTAAAGCACAGGTTCTTGGCATTAAAATCTACTCTTATCCTGAATTTCTATATGAACAGACCAGAGAGAAATTGAGGGTAGTGATCGGTGGAAGTCATGGAAAGACGACGGTTACCTCCATGATCATGCATGTTCTTAAATACCATCAAATTGAATTCGACTACATGGTTGGAGCCCAGGTAGAGGGTTTCGATACGATGGTATGTTTGAGCGAAACTGCCAGACTTGCCATCTTTGAGGGTGATGAATACCTTACCTCTCCCATAGATCCCCGCCCTAAATTTCATTTGTACAGACCACAAATTGCAGTTCTTACAGGAATTGCCTGGGACCACATCAATGTTTTTCCAACGTTTGAAAATTACGTAATGCAATTTGAAAAATTCGTAGAATCAATGGTGGCTCCTGCCTCCTTGATCTATTTTGACGGAGATCCGGTGCTGCGGCAAATAGCCGAGAGGAAACAGGATGGAGTAAACTTTATCCCCTACCGTGAAAGCCCTTCGCGCATAGATTTGAATGAGACCTGGTTGATCACTCCGCAAGGCGATGTAAAGCTTGAGATCTTTGGAAAGCACAACCTTCAAAATATCAGTGCAGCCAGGGAGGTTTGTCTGCAAATTGGGCTGACTTCCAGTCAGTTTTATGAAGCAATCGGACGATTCACTGGAGCCGCACGACGGTTGGAAATTCTTGCAAGTCAAAATGGAACCACCATCTACCGCGATTTTGCCCATTCTCCATCTAAACTCCTGGCTACTGTCGAAGCTGTCGCCACGCAATTCCCCGACCGAAGTCTGGTTGCCTGTATGGAATTGCATACCTTCAGCAGTCTGAAGAAGGATTTTCTGCCTCAGTACCATAACAGTATGGCTGCAGCTGATCTGGCCATCGTCTATTATGATCCCCAAACACTGGTCCACAAAAGGCTGGATCCTATTACCCCTGAGCTGGTTGCATCGGGTTTCGGCAGGAAAGATTTATTGGTTTTCACAGATTCTGATTTGCTTTTTGACCATCTGAAAAACATCTCCTGGGATAATAGAAATTTACTTTTCATGAGTTCCGGAAATTTCTCGGGAAAAGACCTGCCGGGATTTGCCCTGGGAACAATCCTGTTGAAAAATCACAATTGGGATTCCAAAGAGGACGAATGAGTTTCCTGTTTGACCTTTCACTTCTCACTTTTCACTCTTCATTTATTAATCTTATGAAAAAGCCTCAATTCATATTAATTCTTTTGTTTTCCCTGCCCTTTTTTCTCCATGCGGAAGGTGAAAAGGAGCTGAAAACAGTTGTCGATCCTGGCATTGTCGGGCGGAATTTGCAAACTGTGCCAGAGGCCTCTTTGCGGATCTGGTACGCTCATCCTGCCGATGCCACGGCGATGGATGATAAGAATGGATGGAAGAATGATCCTGAGTGGTTGAAGGCAATCCCGGTAGGCAATGCATTCCTTGGAGGCATGGTTTTTGGTGGAGTGAACAAAGAACGAATTCAACTGAACGAAAAAAGCCTTTGGTCCGGCAGCCCTGAGAATGGAAATAATCCGGATGCGTTTCCGGCTTTGGCAAAAATCAGGCAGTTACTTTTCGATGGTAAATACAAGGAGGCCTCCCAATTAACTGCAAAGACACAGGTCTGCAGAGGGGCGGGTTCCGGGCAAGGGAATGGAGCATCCGTGCCATTTGGTTGCTTCCAGACGCTGGGAGACTGGTGGATAGATTTCGGAACCACTTCCGGTTATTCGGAATACATCCGCGAATTGAATCTGAACAATGGTGTGGTCAAAGTCAGTTACATGCAAAATGGGATCAGGTTTACACGCGAGATATTTGCCAGTTTCCCCGATAGGGCAATGGTCTTGCACATCACGGCCAACAGGAAAGGTTCGGTAAGTTTCAGTTCAACCCTCACGCGGCCCGAGAGGTTCAAAACCGAAGCTGCCGGCAATCACCTTACCATGAAAGGCGTTCTTGACAATGGGAATGGGGGCGATGGCATGAAGTATGCAGTCAGGCTAAAGGCTGTGGCCAAAGGGGGAAGTGTCGTCTGCCAAAATTCCGCCCTGACTGTGAAGAATGCGGATGAAGTTACGTTGGTTTTGGTGGCAGCAACTGATTACAGGCAGTCTTATCCCGACTACAAGGGTGCTGATCCGGAAGTGACCACACTCAACCAGCTCTCCGAAACTTCTTCCAAAAATTACAAGGTCTTGCTGAAAAACCATGTCAATGATTATGTTGCCCTCTTCGGAAAAGTCAATCTCCGGCTTGGCCAAAATGTGGCTGATACCATCGCGACTGACAGTCGTTTGAAGAACCAGAAATTGCATCCGGATGACCTTCACCTGCAGAAACTCTATTTTCAGTTTGGCAGGTACTTGCTCATCTCATCCTCACGGGAAGGTTCGTTGCCGGCCAATTTGCAGGGAATCTGGAGCAACAAGATTCAGACACCCTGGAACGGAGACTACCATACCGACATCAATGTGCAGATGAATTACTGGCCTGCCGATGTGACCAACCTGGCGGAATGTCAGCTTCCATTGACCGACCTGGTAGAATCCCTCGTTAAGCCGGGCGAAAGAACTGCAGCAGAGCAATACCATGCCAAGGGTTGGTGTGTCCATCCGATCACGAATGTGTGGGGATTCACTTCACCGGGAGAGCATCCCAGCTGGGGAATGCATGTGGGCGCAGGAGGCTGGTTGTGCGAGCATCTCTGGGATCACTATACCTTTACCCTGGACAGGAAATACCTCGAAAGAGTCTACCCCATCATGGTCGAATCGGCTCGTTTTTACCTCGATTGGCTGGTCAAGGATCCCGTAACCGGGAAGTTGGTCTCGGGCCCGGCTGCCTCACCAGAGAATTCCTTCAAGGCGCCGGATGGATCCGTCTGTCAGATTAGCATGGGCCCATCGCACGACCAACAGATCATCCATGAGGTTTTTACCAACGTTTTGAAGGCCGCAATTGCCTTAAACAAAACTGAGCCACTTGCCCGAAAAATTGGGGAGGCCTTGGCGAATCTAGCTGTTCCTCAGATTGGTCCCGATGGTCGTCTGATGGAATGGGCCAATCCATTTCCTGAAACAGAGCCAACTCACAGGCATGTTTCACACCTCTATCTGTTATATCCCGGTACCGCACTCGATGTAGAAAAGGAATCCGCTTTGGCAAAAGCCGTTAAAAAGAGTCTGGAGGGCAGGGGAGATGGGGGTACAGGTTGGTCGCTCGCCTGGAAAATAAATTTCTGGGCACGTCTTGGTGAGGGCGATCATGCCTACACCATGCTCAAGAACCTGCTCCGTCCCTCTGGTAATCTTGGAACTGATTACAACAACAGCGGAGGGACCTTCTACAACCTCTTCTGTGCACACCCTCCATTTCAAATGGATGGAAATTTTGGAGCCACTGCCGGAATAGCCGAAATGTTGGTGCAAAGTCACAACCGAGGTATTGAACTATTGCCTGCGCTGCCAACGGCCTGGGATTCTGGAAGTGTGGCGGGATTGGTTGCCAGGGGAGGATTCACGGTAGCTATGGAATGGAAGAACCATCAACTGCTACAAGCAAGTGTAAGATCGTTGAATGGTGGTGAATGTACCGTAAAAACCAACCTCGCCATGCACCTGCAAGGAGCTGTTGCCACAACGAAAGTGAGTAAGTCAGGATACAGCCTCACCTTCTTGACAGAAAAGGGAAAAAATTATGTGTTGTTGCCGAAAAAAGCTGAAATGTAAATTGACTGAGTTCGATCCTGGGTTTTTGGACCCGAAACCAATGATTGGACTTGCAGGATTTTTTTCGATTCGGCTATTGTCTTTTTGAAAAAAAACGCTTTCCTTTGCATCGCGAAAAATGAAGCAGTTGGCCGAAGGTTTGCACTTCAATTCACGCCTATTTTTGACTCTTTTTGAAAAAAAGAGATTCCGATGGTCTGTTCATCTAAGGGTTAGGATTCAAGATTTTCATTCTTGCCATAGGGGTTCGAATCCCCTACAGACTAC
>CAZGSQ010000006.1:0-71015 GCA_964528535.1 uncultured Tangfeifania sp.
AGATAGCTTCAGGTGACTGGAGTTCAGACGTGTGCTCTTCCGATCTCACCCAATTGGTAGTAGGTACCCTGTGCGATGGCATCTTTTTGCTGTATGGACTTCTCATACCAGGAAATGGCTACTTCTGTCTGACCGCTTTTTTCTTCACAAAAACCGGCTACATAGCAATCGGCTCTGCTGATCTCTTTGGTTTTGAAATATTTGTCAACAAGTTCTGTCGCTAAATCGTATTCTTGAAGCTGGTAATAAGAGGTAACCAGGACACGGGCCAATTCAAATTTGCGATCTTCGGGAGCTTTTGCCAGGAGTGTTACTCCTTGTTTGACAACTTCCCGATATTGACTCTTGGCAAAAGAAATCTGAATCTGGTAATATGGAATTATTTTAAAATAGAGCGGGGTATTCTCTAATTTATTGAATTCGGTGAGCGACGCATCATAACTTCCTTCGAGGTAATTGATGTGTGCCCAATAATATTTTGAACCATCACCCAAAGCTCCCTTCTGGTTTCTCAGCTGGTTGAAATTTGCTTTGGCTTTGGCATTCTCACCTGTCTCAAGCAGGCAGATCCCTGAGTTGTAAATGAATTTGTCATGCTCGGCGCTTGGCAGGGAGTAGGCTTCAATTTTCTGGTACAATTGCAGGGCTTCTTTGTAGTTCTTGCGGTTAAAAGAGAGGTTGGCCAGACGGAATAGTGCTGAATTCAACAATGGAGAAGCGGGTTGGTCCTTCACAAATTTTCTAAGTTCAGCTTCCCCATTGGGATTCCCCAATTCGAGTCGTGATACGGCAATATAATATTCAGCTGCTTCGCTAAGAATTCCATTTTCTTTCGAGCGAAGCTCCTCAAACAGATGAATAGCAGAACCATAATTGCCCTCTTCGAAGAGTGAAACACCTACACGGTACTGTTTCTCCGTTGTTCCAAGATGCTTCGGGTTCGATTGAGCAAAGAGCATCGCAGCAGAAGAGAGGAGTGTGAGCAGGATAAAAAATGAGAATTTTAACGGGGATCTCATAAAGGTAATTTTCATTCGCAAAATTTCCATGCCAAAGCAATTGAATCCTCCTGATGTGTTCATTTATCATTTCGACAGATCGTCAAAATAACTTAGATTTGTACTTCAGGGCTTTTACAAATTTAGGATTTTATCAATACTTAACCATGGCAGAAGAAATTATCAAACTTAAAAGTGCAGACATCTATCAACAAGAGAGTTTGGTGTTGAAAGAGGTTGAACTTACTGTTCAGAAAGGCGAATTTCTGTACATTATCGGTAAGGTTGGAAGTGGCAAAACAAGCTTATTAAAGGCTTTTTACCATGAAATACCATTGGTTAACGGTGAAGGAACTATCTTAGGATTCAGTTTGAACAAAATGAAGATGAATGATATTCCGCTTCTCAGACGACGCTTGGGTATCATCTTTCAGGACTTTCAGCTTCTGAGTGACAGGAGTGTTTTGAAAAATTTTGAGTTTGTGCTAAGGGCTACCGGATGGCGGCAGGAACGTGCCATCCAGGAAAGAATCGATGAGGTACTTGCCCTGGTGGAGATGCCTGATGCCGGGCCAAAAATGCCTCACCGGCTCTCGGGTGGTGAGCAACAGCGGATCGGAATTGCCAGGGCCATGCTGAACAATCCCCAAATTATCCTGGCAGATGAACCTACCGGGAACCTGGATCCTGAAACATCTGAAAAATTGATGGTACTCTTGCAGGAAATCAACAAAGAGGGGGTTACCATTGTCATGGCAACGCACGACTACGAGATGATTCGCAAATTTCCTGCCCGACGTGTCCTCTGCGAAAAGGGAGAACTGAAAGAGTTGCTTCCACCACCTGAGCCACTGGATTTTGATATATTGCTTGAGGAAGAATGAGATATGAGATATGAGTTATGAGTTATGAGATGGAGGCCGTTCAGCGCAGTTTCTACCTTCAATTTTCCACTATATGTACAAACTGATTCCCAATTATTCGTTAATGCAACACAACAGTTTTGGACTCGATGTGTGTGCTAGTTATTGGTTGTCAATCAGTGACTTTGTTGATTGGAAAGAGGCTTTGGAGCGGTATCCGCACCTTTTGCAGGAGAAGAGATTGATCGTTGGAGGTGGAAGCAACTTATTGTTCCTTGGGGATTTTGATGGCTTAGTGATTTCACCAGATTTCTGTGATTTCACCATCTCTTACCAGGATGAGCAAGTTGTGGAAGTTACTGTTGGGGCGGGAGTGGATTGGGATGATTTTGTTGCCCGATGTGTGCTAAACGGATGGTATGGAGTCGAGAATTTATCGCTTATTCCAGGTAAAATTGGAGCTGCTGCGGTCCAAAATATTGGTGCCTACGGTGTTGAAGTCTCGTCTGCCATTGTCGGGGTGAATGGAATAAATCTTGTGACTTCTGAACCCGAAACATATGAGCCTAACCAATGTCAATTCAGCTACCGGACCAGTCTGTTTAAAGAACGATTGAGCAATATTTTCATGGTTACCTCTGTGGAATTCCGACTCAAAAAGCAGGGAGAGGTGGTTTCCGGGTACGGCGATTTGGGAAAAGTTCTTGCAGAAATTGGGATGCCTACGCTGGAAAACCTTAGAAAGGCAGTCATCCAAATCAGAACTTCCAAACTTCCTGATCCCAAAGAGCGGGGAAATGCTGGCAGTTTTTTTAAAAACCCGGTTTTGGCCAAAGAGGTTGCTGAACTGCTATGTGGCCTCTTGCCGGACTTGCCTGTCTATCAGTTGTCGGACGGTTTGGTTAAGGTTAGTGCCGGATTTCTTATTGAAAAAGCAGGTTGGAAAGGAACCAATATTGGAAGGGCTGCCGTTCACGATCGTCAGGCATTGGTGCTTGTTAACCTTGGCGGTGCTTCCGGGGCAGAAATTCTATCGCTTTCAGGGGTTATTCAGCAGGATGTATTGGAGAAATTTGGAGTGAATCTTGAAAGAGAAGTTCAGGTAGTGGTCTGATTATTTATTGGTTACGATCTATTTGAATACCATATTTCCCCAACAGACCAACCACTCCATCAAGTGAAAATTTGGCTTTCTTGATTTTGTTCAACTCCGGATCAATTGCGTAATTGGAGGCACTTCTAAAATCGGTTTTCTCCAAATTTGTATTCTCGAAAATGGCTCCTGATAAATCGCAATTGTCGAATGAGGAACCACTCAGGTCGGCTTCTGTGAAATCAACTTCCTGAACAGTACACCCCTTGAATTTGGTTCTTTTGAGATTTACCTTGTAGAAAGAAGATAGGTTTAGGTTACTATTTTCAAAATCAATTTCCAATAAAAATTGGTTGCAGTTTTCAAAATGAAGGCCCATTAGTTTGCAAGCCGAAAACCCAACCTCTTTGAAAGAGGCTTGAGAAATCTTGGCCAAACTCAGGTTGCAGCCTTCAAACCTGCATTCAGTGAATGTGAAGCCCGAAAGATCACACAACGAAAACTCACAATCTTTGAATGTGCAGTTCTCGTATTCGCCTTTCGATAAGGGATTTGCAGAGAAATCTGATTTTTCAAACATCTTGGATTCGAAGTAGGTCATCATTTGTAAATTTTCTTCTTGTTTAAGGCTGCCTGGTATTTTTGTGCATTTTTGTTGTGTTCTGAAAGCGTTTTGGCAAAATTGTGGGTTCCCGAAAAATCATCTTTGGCACAGAAATAGTAATACCCATGTACCACGCTGTTCAATACCGCCTCGAGCGATGAGATCTCCGGAAAGTTGATGGGGCCCGGTGGAAGACCGACGTTCTTGTAAGTATTGTAAGGACTCTCAACAGTAAGTTGGGCTGTAAGAATCCGACGGATGCTAAAATCGCCAAGCGCGAATCGAATGGTTGGGTCGGCTTGCAGTGGCCAGCTTTTTCGCAGCCTGTTGAGATAAACACCTGCGATCACTGGCTTCTCATCATTCTTGTTGCTCTCTTCCTGCACGATGGAGGCAAGGGTCGCCACCTGCTCGGGTGTTAGCCCAAGGGTTTTGGCTTTTAATTTTCTGGTTTCATTCCAGAAGAGATCATATTCCCTTTTCATCCTGGTAAGGAAGGCTGATGGTGTTGTGGTCCAATAGAAGGAATAACTGTTGGGAATAAAAAGAGCAGGCAAAGTTGCGGCGTTTAAGCCGAGTACCTTGGCGCTGGAATCGCTTTTTAACAGGGCGAGGAAGGATACTGAATCACTTTGCAGTTGTCTGGAAAGTTTTCCTGCCAGCTCTTCGCGGGTCCGTATGTTGTTGAAAGTCACCATTACAGGTGTCTGGGCGCCGGATTTCAGGAGGTTAACCAGCGTGTTGTTACTCCAGCCTGGTTGGAGTTTGTAAACCCCGGCGTGGATGTTGGAAAAGTAATTTTTGAAATGTGCAGTCTGTACGAAAGTCTCCGGTTGCAGGAGACATCCGTTCTCCCTGAGTTGCTGCACCACTTTTTCAAAATTATCTTCGCCATGTATGTAAAGCAGGTAATTTTTCGTAACATTCGGACTGTAGTATCTGGTATACAGATTTTTGAGCCAAATTCCAACCATTGTCAAACAAAGAAAAACGAGCAAAATCAACTTTGTTCTGATTTCAAGATTCAAAGTGTAATTCAGTAACAGCAGCGCGATCCTTTTCATCCTTAAGAAGTACCTCCTGGCATTGAATGCTTTGAGATGGGTACTTAATTTCATTTTGATCTCCTGGCTTCGGATCAAAGAAAGAAGGGACAGGAGAAGCCCTTTTAATCTGGCTCCCCATTGCCGAATGGTCGTTAACAGCTCTTTTGGCGTAGTCATTTTCAGTTTCAAAAATACAATTTAAATACAATTTGATAACCTGTTGAATTAAAAGTTTGTATCAATTACAGGACTGATAAGGGATAAAATTGTATTTTTGCAGTCAAATATCAGCAGATCAATAAAACCTTTATGCATCAGATAAAATTAGCAGAAAACATCTTCTTCCTTGGGTTTAACGACCGTCGCACTGCGCTCTTCGAGAATATCTGGCCGATTCCAGGAGGGATTTCCTACAACTCCTATTTGATCGTGGATGAAAAGATTGCACTTGTCGATACGATGGAGCGCCAATACATCGAAGATTATCTCGAGAGGATAGAGGGAATTATTGGGAAACGTCCCATCGATTATCTGATTATTAACCACATGGAACCTGATCATTCAGGATCCATGAAGGCCATTGTGAACAGGTACCCGGATATTACACTGGTAGGCAACAAGAAGACATTTGGGATTGCCGAGAACCTGGGATATGATCCAGGTAAGATTATGGAAGTTCACGACAATTCAAGGCTCGATCTGGGTCTGGTAAAACTCCAGTTTCAAACCATTCCAATGGTGCACTGGCCCGAAACGATGGTCACTTACGATGAAACCAACAAAATACTTTTTTCAGGCGACGCCTTTGGAAGCTATGGTACCCTGGATGGCGGAGTCTTCGACGATGAACTGAACCTCGAATTTTACGAAGTGGAGGTGATGCGCTATTTCACCAACATCGTGGGTAAATATTGTCCGCATACACAACGGGCCATCAAGAAATTGGAACCCCTGGGAATCAGGATGATTGCCGCCACACACGGACCTATATGGCGCACAGACCTCCAGTGGGTGCTGAGCCGTTACAACCGTTGGAGTTCTTACGACATGGAGCAGGGTTGCATCATCGTTTACGGTTCGATGTACGGAAATACGCAGAAAATGGCGGAAGTTATCGCAAGGCAACTTAGCGAAAGGGGCATCAAGCGTATCCGTGTTTACGATTCATCCAAAACACATCCATCTTACATCATCAATGATATTTTTAAGTACAAGGGGCTGATTATCGGAAGTTGCGCATACAACAATGCGCTTTTTCCCAACGTTGAAACACTGCTTTCGACCATCGAACACATGGCCATTAAAAACCACTATTTCGCCATCTTTGGCAACTTTTTGTGGAATGGGGGTGGTGTAAGCAACCTAAAGAAATTTGCCGAACACATGAACTGGGAGACAGTTTACGAACCGGTGGAGGAGAAAGGAAGCCTGAAACCTGAAAAATTCCAATTGTGCATTGAATTGGCGAATGCCATGGCTGATAAATTGCTTGCAATGTAATGCCTTACCTTCCCGGTAGGGTCGAAAAAACATGAAACGCATCGCCCTCTTGTCTGATACCCATGGTTACCTCGATGACCACTTGATTGGGCTGATAAACGAGTGTGACGAAATATGGCATGCAGGTGACATCGGAAGTTACGGGGTGACTGATAGGTTGATGAAGTTTAAACCCCTCAGAGCCGTTTGCGGGAATATTGATGGAAGTGATTTGAGAACGCAGTTTCCACAAATGCTTCGTTTCAATTGCGAGGAGGTAAATGTGATGATGACCCATATTGCTGGTTATCCAGGTCATTATGACAGAAACATCCTTCAATTGCTGAAGACAAATCCTCCTAAATTGTTGATCGCCGGACATTCACACATTCTCAAGGTGATGTACGATCCCAAATTCGATTTGCTTTTCATCAATCCCGGAGCTGCCGGCCAGCATGGTTTTCACCTTATACGGACGATTGTTCGTTTCTCCATCGAGGCAGCCCAGATAAAAAATCTCGAGGTAGTTGAGTTGGGCAAGCGCGGAATTTTATCCAGTATAAACAGCGGCATACCAACCTGATCTTTCATAGGTGCTGCCCAGTTTCATTCCCAACTCGGCAGCTTTTTCATGGATGGCGATGAGATCGGCCTCATAGAACCCACTCATTACCAATATACCATCTGTTTTCATAACCTTCCGGTAGGCAGGCATGTCCTGCAATAGAATATTGCGCTGAATGTTGGCCAACACCATATCAAATTGTTGGTTTGAGAGCAGACTGGCATCCCCAAGACTTACCAGGATGTTCTTTGTGTTATTAAGTGCGGCGTTTTCGATGGTGTTGTTGTAGGACCATTCATCAATATCAATGGCCGTAATCTCAGTTGCTCCCTTCATGGACGCCAGGATAGAAAGTATCCCGGATCCGCAACCCATATCAAGTACCATCATCTCTTTCAAATCAATTTCGAGCATGGCTTTGATCATCAAGTGCGTGGTCTCGTGGTTGCCCGTTCCAAAGGCCATGCGAGGGTTGATGACAATTTCGTAGCGCGCATTGGGATAAGTTTCGTGGAACGGTGCCCTGATCAGGCATTGGTTCTCAATCAGCAAGGGTTCAAAATAGTTTTTTTCCCATATTTCGTTCCAGTTTTGGTCGGCAATCACTTCAAACGAATATTGGAAGTGGAAGAATTTACTCTCCTGAAATTGAGCAGAGGCCAGAAGATCAGGGGCAAAGTCCTTACTTGGGATGTATGCCTCGAGCAACTCCTGCGTTTCAACAAAACTTTCAAATCCGATGCTGCCAAGCTCCGCCACCAACAGCTCCCTGGCTAATTCATTGTCAGGAGTAAGGATGCAGTTTAGTTTGGTGTATTCCATGAAAAAGTTGATAAAAAGTGACTAAAGTAGGTTCAAATAATTTTCAGGTTAAAGATTCTCTTTTTCCGAGTCGCGCTCAATAAGCGATCCTGAATGCAAGATTGACCCCAACCTTGGTGAGATTCAACTTGTCGAATCCGACAAATACGCCAACATTGGTCGAATAGAGAAACTCCAACAAGGTATATCCATATTCCGTGTGGTATGGGTTGGTAGGAGAGCTGTAATAGCCGGCCCAGATCATCTCCCGCATGAGCGTGTTGCTGAGAACAGGTAAGTATTTGAGGAGGATAAAGGGCGATTTGTAAGAGATAAAACCATTGAGGTATTTTTCGTCCGTTGACAATGCATAGTAATTGGGTACGTAAAAAGAGTGACGGTATTCATGTGGCAACACCGGACTCGTTTGCGTCATCACATGGGCAAAATCAGAAAAATGTACTTCCCTGTTGTTCGAGAAATAGCCTGCGTGCATCTCCCAGTCGAGGCTCGAAGATTGACTAAACTCAATGGAATAGGTGATTCCTGCATTCAAGTAGTCATAGTCAGAACTACTGGAAAGAAAATTTTTAAAACCTTTTTCATATTTCAGGAAGAAGGTGGGAAAATCAGAGTGCGACATAGTTTTGATGCCCTTGTGAATCCTGTAATAGTATTTTGGCGTGTATTCCAGACTGATACCAGTTTTCGCAACCACTTGATTGGTCAATTGTGCAGCAGAAACCCTATCGTTTGCGGGCAAGTTGGGCAAATAGTCGTCTTTGTTGTCGAGAAAGGAGAAATTTGTGGAGTTTTCGAGTTGTCTGCTGTTTTTATATTCACCGTTCAGCTGAAGGGTCAACCCATTGAATAAATCAACTATGTTTGAGATTTTGACATACCTCTTCTCAAAAAGACGGGCATAATTGGTCTTGAAAAAGAGCGAGGATATGGAATTGATGAAGGGCGAAATGGCCTGCTCCGTTTCGTTGAAATCCTGCGAATAACTGCCACCACTCAACTCAAATTTTCCCCTGTGCATGGGTGCATAATTGTATTTCAGACCGACCTTACCCATCCAGGCTTTTCTGTTGATAGCATAGGCGATGGTGGGTTTGATCTCAAGCGACCGGCCCGGCTTGAAATTTTTGATGAAAAGCAGCTCCTGGTGGATGCCAAATCCATCAACTGCATTGAATGTTAGGCTTTTAAGATTAAATAATCCATAGTACACATAGTGCCAGGTGGAATCACGAAAAGTAGCGCGTTTTCCCGCAAAGAGTGAAGTGAACAATCCAAAATTGAATTTGTATTTGTCAAAAACGATGGTCTGGGGTTTTTTCTGTTCGGCAAGAATGACAGAATCCCGCCTCAAAAAACTATGCAATTCTTCAGTTGCAAGTGGAATCGGGCGCATCGAATTCCAGAAAGCAGTGTCGTGGTTGGCCGATTTTGGATCGATCTGAACCTTCACCGCCTCAGTAATTTCGAGCGATTTAGCTGAATCTGTCCTGGCAGATTGGATGTTTGACTCCATAAGTCTGGAAAGTTTGCTCATCTCGTGGCTACTGAGCTCTTTTTTCTCGAGCAACTGATCAATTTTTGCCCGCTTCTTCTCGACAGACTTGTTGGATTTTATCGCTTTCGGAGCTACAGTCGGCTGGATGACAGGATTGCTGGCTTGTTGCTGCAACGGCAAATTGAGCATTGACAAAACAGTCTGATCAAATTTAAGATCAGTATATTTCATCGAAGTTGAGAACCTTCCGCTTCCTTTGATGCCCATCATACTGGCATCGAACGAGAATTTATGGTTCACAGGAAGCCAAATTGAAGGAGTGATTTCGTCGTAGGCTATAAACATGTTGACGGTGCCAATGGGAGATTCAAAATTGAGATCGGCTTGTTTCAAACACCAGTAATCCTCCATAATGTACAAAGTCCCTTCGAAAAGCATCTTGCTCTTTCTCTTTGGTGTGACCTTGATTTTGTTGACAATATTTTTGCCTTCGTAGCTGAAGCCTTCGTATTTGAAATCATAATGTGAAAATGCATTCCGCCCTACGGGAGAGATCAAAATATCTATATGATCCTGGTAAAGACTTGAGCCAAGGATGTCAGTAACCTGAAAATCAATTCCTTTCGGGAAGGATGAGTTGATCGATTTGATCTGTAGGTCGTACTTGTCGGGCGCCTTGAAGGTAATCTGGTTCACACTCTCCTGAACCAGTATGTCTCCTGATTTGATATCAATATTTTGTTTCTTCAACTGATTCCGGAAAATTCCAGGGATATTTTCCACCTTTATGGTACCCCGAAGGTAGGCCATGGCAGTGTAGCTCTGCATCTGGTTTAGATGAACATATGCGAGGCTAATAACCTTGCGCATGATGGGATAGGCACGATCTACTCCAGCACTGATCGATACCTCCTGAATCTCCTGAAACTGCTCCTCTAAAATTATGGAAACTGTAAGTGAACTGTTTGTGATGGAAATTATCTCAATTTTTGGCACAAAGCCCAAACTACGATAGGTAACCGTATAATTTCCAGAAGGCAAATTAATGTCAAAATCGCCATTTTCATTGGTAGAAGTTCCCTGTGACACCTCTTTGAAAAATACTGTTGCATAAGGAATAGGTTGTCCACTCTTATCTTTGATACTCCCTTTGAGATTGTGGGCCATCAAGGAAACAGCCCATAACAACGAAAGAACCAATAAGATAAGGAATTTCTTCATACAATAAATTTATTCTTGTTACGAAAGAACTACTCAAAAGTATCAATAAATGATTTATCTGAGGGCGCTTACCACCTTAAATCACCAATCAAAAACGCACGAAGGGCTGATTTCTCAGCCTGCTTCGTGCGTTGATGGGAATATTTCCCGGCAGGAAAATTAATAGGCGTTGATGATGGCTAAAAAGTCTTCGGCTTTCAGTGATGCCCCGCCGATTAGTCCACCATCAATGTCCGGCTGGCTGAATAGTTCTTTTGCATTGGCCGGACTGCAGGAACCACCATAAAGTATGGAGCAGTCGTTAGCAATGGGTTGGTCGTATTTTTCGGCCACCAGAGCGCGTATAAAAGCCAGCATGTCCTGTGCCTGTTGTGAACTGGCGGTCCGACCGGTTCCAATGGCCCAGATTGGTTCGTAGGCTATTACAATCTTTTGGAAATCCCCGGCGGTGAGGTTGAAGATGGTCTCATCGAGTTGTGTCTTGACAAATTGATTCTCAGTCCCGGCTTCGCGGACGGCGAGTGCTTCCCCGCAGCAGTAAATCGGTGTCAGACCCTGTGCAAGTGCCAAGGCTACCTTCTTGTTAAGAATTTCGGAGGTTTCATGGTAATATTCCCTTCTTTCGGAGTGTCCTATCAAGACGAATGTAGCTCCGGTAGATTGTACCATAGCGACGGAAACTTCGCCTGTAAAGGCCCCTTTTGCTTCGGCAGCGCAGTTTTGAGCGGCAACAGAAACGCGATTTTTATCAACTACACTGGCTATACTGGTTAGGTGTGTAAATGGAGTGGCCAATACCACAACAACATCTTTGGCACCCCGATCGGCTACCAGATCGCTAACTTGCTGTGCGAGTGCGACACCTTCACTTATGGTGGTGTTGCATTTCCAGTTTCCGGCTACAATTTTCTTTCTCATGGTCGGTAATATTTAATTTTTGAATGAACAATCATTGTGCAAAGATAGGAATTGAAGAGTGCTACTGTAAGCCGATCGGGCTGTATCGAAACGATTTAACTATTTGATTACGTTGGAAACCAGACTTGTCATCTCTTCGACGGTAGGAAGATCGTTGTAATGCCATTTGCCTAAAATAGTGCCACTGCGCAGGTACAAGAGTCCGGGATTCCCTCTGACAATGGTTTTCAATGTCACCTCATCGCTGAATAGAAATTCGTAGGATGGATGCGCAGAATTCTTGAAATCCTCAAGTCGCTGGCCTGTTGTAGAGGTCAGACAGACAAATTTATAGCCTGCAAATCTGGCCCAGACGGCTAATCCATTGATTTGTCCCTGTTTTTTCAGGGAACTTTTCGATAGGTCTGAAGCTATCAGAAAAAATGTTGGTTTGTCGTCGGCGAAGAAGAAACTGGTCACATCATCGCCGGGGGCAGTGCGCAACTGAAAATCATGAATGGGTGGTGTGTACCCTTTCTTTACGAGGTAGGTTTCACCCATTGATTCAAATTTCCAGTTGAGGGTGTCCTGCCAGGGATAGTCGGTATCTGTGAATTTTTGGACGATGTTGGTCTTTTTGTTACGGTAGAAGAAGTTGTTTTTGAAGACATCTGCCTGCGCTCCAGCCGGTACTTTCATCCCTTCAGGAATGTTTACACCTACTTTGTAGGGTCTGAAATCGAGAACAGGATCATGCCTTACCGACCAGATCACGAGGCCAACATAAATGGTGGAGACGATGGTTGCTCTGTGATGCCTCCATTTCCCCAAAATTGCAGGCAAAGTCTGCGATCGCCTGAGGTAAACCAAAATGACAAGGGCAGATAGAAATATATTTTTGTAGAAAGTTTCCCAATTGGTAATCACCAGGGCATCGCCAAAACAACCACAGTCGGTAACCGGATTCTTGATGGCAATGTAAAGGGTAAATGGAGTAAAGAAAGCCATAAATAGGAGCCCAAAAAGGGAAGCAAGCCGAATCCTGACACACAACAACATGCCGACACCTATTAAAAATTCGGCGAAGGGAAGCACATAAGAACCCAATGGAGCTAAAAAACCCAGACCATTGAGACCCATGGCGTGAAGGTAATCGGCCAGCTTGTACTCCAGTCCCCAGGGGTCGATACCCTTGACGAAACCCGAAAAGATGAATACAAGTCCGAAAATCCAGCGTGACAAGGTGGTTAAATTCTTCATGAGAGCGGTTCAAAATCAATTTTAATGAGGGCAAATACAGCATAATTGATCATGTCCATGTAGTTCGCATCCACACCTTCCGAAATGAGTGTCTGGCCAAGATTGTCTTCAATCTGCTTGGTTCGTTTGATCTTCATCAGAATCAGATCGGTGAAAGAACTGATCCTCATTTGCCTCCAGGCTTCACCATAATCATGATTTTTATCCAGCATCAGTTTTTTGGCTTGCTCAAGATTGGCCAGGTAAAGTGCCTCAGCCTTGTCGTAGGGAAGCTCCTCTTCTACCGCGCCAAGCTCCAACTGGATTAGTGCCAGGGCGCAATAATTGATGATCCCGATAAACTCAGAACGGGCATCCTCTTTAATTTTTGCAACGCCTTTCTCTTCAATATTTCGGATTCGCTGTGCCTTGATAAAGATCTGGTCGGTCATGGAGGATGGTCGAAGGATCCGCCAGGCAGTGCCATAATCTTTCATCTTTTTAAGAAAGACTTCGCGGCAGAGTCCGATCACATGATCGTATTGTTCTTTGGTTTTTTTCACAGCGAAAATGTTGATTTAATGCGTTTTAATTGATTCTTAGGAACAGTGGATGGCCAACCGGATTTGATCGGAAAACCATCTTTCAAAGATATAAAAAGCTTATTAACGAAAGTCGAATTTCGAGAATATACCTGTAAATTCACTGAAGGCTTCAATAATTTGGTTCATCATTAGGTTGCAGTTAATTTTTTTGAAGGCAATCTAATTCAATTTGTCTGCGGCCAATTGTAAGGACACTCTTAATTCCTTCCATCAATCTTCGGAGTTTTCTGATTTTGGACAGTATTTGATCAGTTTTACTAATTTTGTAAAAGGAGAATCGTAAAGGATCTATGATCAACAACATTAAATCTTGTTGCTTATCCTTTTTGAACAAAAGACCTTTTTTATGTTGTTCCAAAAAATCGAAAAGCCTTTCTACCGGAAAAAAGAATCGATACAGTTAAATGGTCGGTTGATACTGCTGAACAAGCCTTGTGTGATGGGTATCCTGAACCTGACACCCGATTCATTTTACGAAGGAAGCAGGTATCAGAAAGAGAAGGAGATCCTGGATAGGGCAGAAGAGATACTTTCAGCAGGAGGTTCATTCATTGATGTTGGAGCAGTTTCGACAAGGCCGGGTGCGAATTTTGTTTCAGAAGGTGCAGAATTGGAGCGGTTACTCCCGGCAGTTAAAGTAATCCGACAACATTTTCCGGAGGCGAATCTTTCGGTCGACAGCTTCCGATCACGTGTTATCGCCGAAGTATATGAAGAAATTGGAGACTTTCTGGTCAACGATATTTCGGGCGGGAGTATGGATGATCAAATGTTCGAAACCGTTGCCAAACTTGGACTTCCATACATCTTAATGCACATTCAGGGAACGCCAGACACGATGCAAAGGAATCCAACTTACCAGGATGTTGTCAAAGATATTCTCCTAGCGCTTTCCGGGAAAATCAATACTTTGAAGTTGTTGGGCGTTAATGACATCATCGTCGATCCCGGTTTCGGATTCGGAAAGACATTGAACCACAATTTTGAACTTTTGAACCGGCTCGATTCCTTTCGCCTTTTTGAACTACCTTTGGTGGTGGGATTGTCCCGTAAAACGATGGTCTGGAAACCGCTCGGAATCGATCCGGGGAGGAGTCTGAACGGAAGTACAGTCTTGCATACGCTGGCCTTGATGGGTGGGGCGGATATTCTGAGGGTGCACGATGTCCGCGAAGCTTTTGAAACGGTCAGGTTATTTGCCGAACTTAAAAAATAATGGGCATGACAGAACTCTTTATCCAGCTGAAATTTCTGGATATTCTAGATATTCTTTTCGTGGCAATTCTGTTCTACGAATTGTACACATTGGTCAGGGGTACCGTGACATTCAGTATTTTTCTGGGCATATTTATTGTTTTTGTCGTTTGGGTAGTCGTTCGGGCCTTGAAAATGGAGCTGCTTGAATCCATTTTGAGTCAACTATTTGGCGTCGGAATGATCGCCGTTATTGTGGTATTTCAGCAGGAGATCCGAAGATTCCTGTTGATGTTAGGCAATAGCTACCGTACCAACAAGCGCATTTCTATTGGTTCACTGTTCTCGGGTCAATTCAGAAATATCTCACCATCCGGCATCAAGTCTGTGGTAGATGCCTGCATCCAGATGTCCAAAACCAGAACCGGAGCCCTGGTAGTAATTTGCAGGGGTAATGAGCTTAAGGAGTATGTAAGTACCGGCGAGTTCATCGATTCAGAAATACGTGCAGACCTTATCGGAAGTATATTCTACAAAAATTCACCGCTCCACGACGGCGCTTGCATCATCGCAGCCAATCGTATTCAGGCCGTTCGCTGCATTCTTCCGGTATCATCCAGTCAGGAGATCAGTCCGGCCTTGGGGCTCAGGCACCGTGCCGCCATCGGCATGTCAGAAGTAACCGATGCCTTCACCATCGTTGTCAGCGAAGAAACCGGACGAATCTCTGTCACTGAAAACGGGAAACTAATGGAAAACGTCAGTCCTGATGAGCTGTTCAGGATGCTGCAAACAGAAGAGAAAAGTTGATTTGATGCTCTCAATTTCTAAATAACCCAATGTTCTTATTTCCAGAAGTCCAGTCCTTTTCCCTTTTCCCTTCTTTTAGTTGGAATCCAGGTGTACAGACTTCACTGCCCTTCCCGAAGGATCCGCATTGTTCCTGAACGAAGGATCCCAGGCGAGTGCTTCCGGTGTACTGCAGGCGATCGATGGTACGGATGGCACACAGGAGGCTGCAGTGTCTGAAGGAAAGTGCTCGGCAAAAATAGAACGGTAGAAATATTCCTCTTTCGACATCGGTGTATTAATAGGAAAGCGGAACTTGGCACTCTTCATCTGTTCATCTGATACCTTATCGGCGACCATCAACTTAAGGGAATCAATCCAGTTGTAACCAACTCCATCAGAAAACTGTTCCTTCTGGCGCCATGCCACACTCGCAGGCAGATAATCTTCAAACGCCTTGCGCAGGATATGCTTCTCCATCTTGCCGTCTTTGGCCATCTTGTCTTCCGGATTGAGGGTCATGGCTACATCCATAAACTCTTTGTCGAGGAAAGGAACCCTGCCTTCGACACCCCAGGCTGCCAGCGATTTGTTGGCACGCAGACAGTCATAGAGGTGTAATTTGCCCAATTTGCGGATGGTCTCCTCATGAAAGGCTTGTGCATTTGGTGCCTTGTGGAAATATAAATATCCACCGAAAATTTCGTCTGCACCTTCACCCGATAGGACCATCTTAACCCCCATGGATTTAATGACCCTGGACAGCAGGTACATGGGCGTAGAGGCCCTGATCGTCGTGACATCATAGGTTTCAAGGTGATAGATGACATCACGCAGTGCATCCAATCCCTCTTGTACGGTAAAATGGACCTCGTGGTGTACGGTGCCAATGTGGTCGGCGACCTTTCTCGCAGCAGCAAGATCGGGCGATCCGATGAGCCCTACAGCAAAAGAGTGAAGCTGGGGCCACCAGGCTTCCTGGGTATCATCGACTGATTCAACGCGTTTGGCGGCATATTTCTTGGCGATGGCGGAAATGACCGAAGAGTCGAGTCCGCCGGAAAGTAGTACCCCGTATGGTACATCCGACATCAACTGACGGTGTACCGCATCTTCGAGTGCCTTGCGAAGTACATCAATATCCGAAATATTGTTCTTAACATTTTCATAATCACCCCAGGTACGGCTGTACCATTTTTTAGGAACTCCATCTTTGCTGTAGAGATAATGACCAGGCAGAAATTCTTCGATTCTCTTGCAGACACCCTCCAGGGCCTTGAGTTCAGAAGCAATGTAAAACTGTCCACAATCATCCCACCCCATGTAGAGTGGAATGATTCCGATGTGGTCGCGGGCGATGAGGTAACAATCTTTTTCCCTGTCGTAAAGGGCAAAGGCAAAAATTCCACTCAGATCTTCAAGGAAATCAATCCCTTTTTCCTGGTAGAGCGCCAGAATTACTTCGCAATCGGATTGGGTCTGAAATTCGTATTTGCCTTCGAGGGGGTTCCTAAGTTCCCTGTGGTTGTAGATTTCACCATTCACGCCAAGTACAAGGTTCTTGTCTTTGCTGTACAAGGGTTGGCCACCAGAACTCGGATCAACGATGGCCAATCTTTCGTGAGCGATAATGGCACGATCATCCACGAAAATCCCCGACCAATCCGGACCACGGTGCCTTATTTTTTTTGACATCTCCAATGCCTTTGTCCGAAGCTGCTCCTTGGAGCCGTTGATTTCAAATATCCCTACTATGCCACACATATATTCCTTTTTTGTTGAATTACTGTTCTGAAGCTGAATTACATTTTGATTATATAATCTGGCGCAAATATACAAACATCCAATAAAACTGCAAGTATTTATACAAAATGACAGAAATATCTTTTTTATTGACGTTTCTTGATTGGTTGATTTTTTAAAATCAGGACTGAATTTTAATTTTTTTTAAAGTACCCCCTTCAAAATTGAAAAATTTGTACAATTGATATAAATTTTGGGAAGAATCGGCTTTAATTGTGGGGGGTAGTATGTTTATTTTTGTATTTTATACAAATACGATTTCATGAAGGAATTATATTTTGGTCCAGTTGCGAATTACAGACAGCGCAATGAAAAGCAAAATAACAACTGAGATTCCATAAAGTTGCAGGGTCGCTAACAACAAGATGGAGAGCAAGAGAAAAATGTACTGAGTTTGATTGGTTTTCCAGTTCAGATTTTTAAATTTAAGGGAAAACATTGGGATTTCTGCGACAAGCAAATAGGAGAAAAGCAGCGTTATTCCGATTAGAACCGTTGTATTTAGCAGCAAGTTGTCAATTAGCGGGAATGTTCCGTGTTCCTGTATCAAGGCCAGGGAGGAGATGAACAAGGCGTTGGCAGGGGTTGGCAGTCCGACAAAGGAGCTGGTCTGCCGCTCATCAACGTTAAACTTGGCCAGACGAAGTGCACTAAAAACAGGGATTAGAAAGGCTACCCCTGTAATCAAAATTTGAATGGAAGTAAAATTATTCAGTGTCACTGTTGTGGAAGCAGCGCTCATTTGGGTAATTTCCAGCAATTTGTACATGATCAAGCCTGGCGCCAGTCCGAAAGAAATCATATCTGCAAGTGAGTCAAGCTCTTTCCCGATAGGGGAGTAGGCCTGGAGTAATCTTGCGCTCATTCCATCTAGAAAATCAAATACAGCAGCCAGTACAATCAACAAAACACCAGTGGTCAATGAACCTTTCAAGATAAAAACGATGGCGACACTTCCGCAAAGTACATTCAGAGAGGTGATGAAATTGGGGATATGTTTTCTGATCATTGGTCAGGGATTAAAGTTCGGCAAGTATGGTTTGACTGCCAATGACCTCCTGGCACAGTTCAACATTGACTTTGGTTCCAACTGGAAGATAGAGATCAACTCTGGAACCAAATCGGATGAATCCAAGTTCGTCTTGCTGGGTCACTGCTTTGCCAACGGTGGAGTAGGTAATGATTCTTTTGGCAACTGCACCGGCAATTTGTCTTACCAGGATTTCTGTCCCGTCAGCCATTCGAATCACGGTAGTGGCTCTTTCGTTCAGTGTGGACGATTTTGGCAGGTAGGCAGCCATAAAATGACCGCTGTGGTGTTTGAAATAGGTGACCTCTCCCGGAACTGGATTCCAGTTGATGTGAACATTGTAGACTGACATAAATACGGAAACCTGAAGTCTCTTGTCTTTAAAGTATTCATTTTCAATGGTTTCTTCTATGGCTACGATGGTGCCATCGGCAGGCGAAAGTACTGATTTTGGGGCTATTGCAACAATGCGATGCGGATAGCGGAAGAAACGGATGGTGAGAATGAGTAGGGGTAGGGTGGCCAACAATAGGAAGACACGAAACACAGTCTCCCCTGTTAATCCTACCAAATAATTGATTAATAGCCAAATAACAATTGAAATCAATACTATTTTATATCCTTCCTTGTGTAATCTCATCTGTTTTTCATTAAGTCAGGCAAAAATAGTCAATATTTTAGGAATCTGAAAATCATGAGCGGTGCTTGTTGAAGGAATCGGGAGAATTGGCTTTGGCAAGCCGGATACAACTACCTGATGTAATTTTGAATTCTGCGGTCAAGTGAGGAAGTGTACAGCCAGATAGACAAAGGGAGAGGCAAAGAGAATGCTGTCAAACCGATCCAGTAATCCCCCGTGGCCCGGAAGGAATACACCTGAATCTTTGACTCCGATGTTGCGTTTGATCATGGACTCGACCAGGTCGCCAAGCGTACCAGTAACGGTAACAATGGTTGCCATCAGGAGCATGAAGGCCAATCCAAAAGCCGGAAACAATCGGTTCAGGATGATGGCACAGATGGACGCAAGAAACCATCCGCCAAAGAATCCTTCCCAGCTTTTTTTGGGGGAAATCCGTTCAAAAAGCTTGTGTTTGCCGAAGGAGATGCCAAAAAAATAGGCACCCGAATCATAGGCCCACATCAGGATAAACAGAAATACAAGAAGCGTTGGATCATAATGATCGTTTTGAGGATAGTCAGGAAAAACAAAATAGTTCAACAACGACAAGGGTAAAATGATGTAGAATATGCCAAAAAGGGTAATGGCCATGTTCTCAAGTGCTTTTTCTTTTTTGCGAAAGAGTTCATAAGCAGGAATCAAAAAGACGAGCGAAAGGTAGATCCCAGTCAGATGAAATAAGATATGCCCTTTGACATGGAGAAAAGTAAGCAGGAAAATTAGCCCTCCAATCGTTAGTCCAATCAGTTTCTGAGGTGAAGTACCTGCAATTTTAGACAACTGGTAAAATTCTTTGAGGATAAAAATTGAAAACAGACAGAATAGGACCATGAAACTCCACGGACTCATCACGATTGATCCCAAAAGCACGACTGCAAAGAGCAGTCCGGAGATGCTCCTCTTCTGAATTTCTTTCAAATTTCCCCTGTTATAAGTTCATCCAGCAAAACCAGTGCCTCTGGTTCATCTTGTTCTTCGATGTACAGTTCAACATCACCGAAAGTTTTGTAAGAAGAGTCTTTCTGGTTCATTACCACAGCATTGATTCCGTTTTCCGTTAGGATATCGTGTGCTATCAATACCTTGAATTCGTCGCCCGAAAAATAGATCTTTTTCCAGTTAGTTTCCATCTTTGGTAAATGTTATGCAACAGTATTATTTTCTTCTCCGGTTGTGGTAATTGTTTCAGCGGCTTTTACCTCTTCTTTTGCCTTGTTCCATGGTCTGGGACCAAATACTTGCTCAAGATCTTCAGTGAAAATGACCTCTCTTTCGAGAAGCATTTCTGCCAATTTCTTGTGTCCTTCAGCGTTGGAGCTTAGAATCTCTTTAGCTCTGTCGTACTCCTTGTTAATAATTTCATTCACTTCTGAATCAATTATTTCAGCAGTCTTTTCGCTGTAGGGTTTGTTGAAGGAGTAATCGGATTGTCCTGTAGAATCGTAGTAACTTACTTTTCCAATTTTTTCACTCATCCCGAAATAGGAGACCATGGCAAAGGAGGTTCTTGTTACCTTCTCCAGGTCGTTTTGTGCACCCGAAGAGACAGATGAGAAAACAAGCTCTTCGGCAGCTCGGCCTCCAAGTGTGGCACATATTTCATCCAACAGTTGCACCCGGGTAGTAATTTGTCGCTCTTCAGGCAAGTACCAGGCTGCCCCAAGTGCTTTCCCGCGAGGTACAATGGTTACTTTTACGAGCGGATGGGCATGTTCAAGCAACCAACTGACTGTGGCATGACCGGCTTCATGGTAAGCTATGGTCGCTTTTTCATTGACTGAGATGATCTTGTTTTTCTTTTCAAGTCCACCGATGATACGGTCAACTGCATCTAAAAAATCTTGTTTTTCAACAACTTCCTTCAGTTTTCTTGCTGCAATCAAGGCGGCTTCGTTGCACACATTGGCGATGTCGGCGCCTGAGAACCCAGGGGTCTGTTTGGCGAGGAATTCTACATTTACATCCGATCCCAATTTCAAAGGCCTGAGGTGAACTTCAAAGATCTCTTTTCTGTCGATCATATCGGGAAGTTCAACATGGATCTGTCGATCAAAACGTCCGGCACGCATCAAGGCACGGTCGAGAATATCGGCCCTGTTTGTAGCGGCAAGAATGATAACTCCCGAGTTGGTGTCAAATCCATCCATCTCAGTAAGTAGTTGATTCAATGTATTTTCCCGTTCATCATTGGACCCCATGTTGGGATTGCGGCCCCGTGCACGTCCAATGGCATCAATCTCATCGATGAAGACGATACAAGGTGATTTTTCCTTGGCTTGTTTGAAAAGATCACGTACCCTGGAGGCGCCCACTCCGACAAACATCTCAACGAAGTCAGAACCAGACATTGAGAAGAAGGGAACCTCGGCCTCACCGGCTACTGCTTTGGCTAGTAATGTTTTACCAGTTCCCGGAGGGCCGACCAAGAGGGCTCCTTTTGGAATTTTTCCACCCAGTTTGGTATAGCGTTCGGGGTTTTTAAGAAATTCGACAATCTCCTGAATCTCCTGTTTTGCCTCGGCAAGTCCGGCTACCTCCTTGAAAGTGGTAGATACCCTAGATTCTTTGTCGAAGACTTTGGCTTGCGATTTTCCTACATTGAAGATATTTCCTGCACCTCCGCCACCTTTGCTCATTCTGCGGAAGATCCAGAAATAGAAGAATACCAAGATGACCAACGGAAATACCCAGCTGAAAATCTCTGAAAAATAGTTGGTTCGGGTTTCATAAGTTAGTGTGACGCGAGATGTCTCACCCACCTCTTGCTGGGCCTTCTCAAGGTTTGATTCAAATACATCTACAGAACCGATGTTAAATGAGAAATGTGGACCGGCTTTGGGTGGTTCAGAAATCGCTTGAGCCAACTTGGCTTTGTATTTTTCATAGGAACTTTCTTTCAAAAAAATTTCCGCCTCTGTTTTGTTGACGATGACAATCTTTTCGACATCCCCGTTCTTAAGCATCGTATTCTTAACCTCTCGCCAGTTGGTATCAACTGGTCGCCCACCTGTTCCGTAAATATAATTGATGTATAAAAACACCACTAAAATAAGTCCGTAGAAGTAGATCGGATTAAACTTGAAAGCGGAAGGCTTCTTGCTGTTACCTACTGGAGGCTTATTTGTTTTTGTGGTCCTTGGACCCTTTGTATTTGGTTTTTTTTCTGCCATAACAATTTAAATGTCAGCTTCTATGTTATAAATCATACCATCTCCCCAAAGCGATTCTAGATCATAAAACCTCCTGAAAGGTTCCTGAAAAATATGAACCATTACATTCACATAATCAAGCAGTATCCATTGTGCATTTTGAAACCCATCCTGACGCCATACTTTTTCGTTGGCCAACTCCTCTACGCTTTCTTCGACCGACCGTGCAATTGCATCAACATGCGTATTTGAACTGCCATGACAAATAATGTAGTGGTCACAAACCGCCTCTCCTTCGAGTGACAGATCGATATTGATAATTTCGATCCCTTTTTTGCGCCTGATGCCTTCTACAATGGCATCAACCAATTCGAACCGGCCATTCTCAATGCCGTTTTGCGTCATAGATTGATTTAAAAACACAAAGATAGTCGTTTAAATGATTCCAATGAAACACTTTGTTTGCCTGAATTCCGATTATCGCTTAACTTTACATGGTAATTGTAACTTAGAACCATGATAGGGGCAAACATCGTATATCTCGACACGGTTGATTCGACCAATAACTATGCCGCAGAGGAATTGCTGACAAAAAGTCTGAAAGAAGGAACTGTTTTTGCCGCGGATTGTCAGGAATCCGGAAGAGGGCAAGGAAATTCATCTTGGGAGAGTGCTAAAGGACTCAACCTCACCTTCAGTGTCATTTTATATCCCCAACAAGTCGAAATAGTAAGGCAGTTTTCTATTTCTCAGGCTATCTCGCTGGGTATGTGGGATTTTTTGAATCCCCTGGTTGATCAGGTTTTTATCAAATGGCCCAACGATATCTATGTGGGTAACAAAAAGATAGGAGGTGTCTTGATTGAAACGGCAATTCAGGGAGGGAAATTTTCGAGGGCCATTGTTGGAATCGGCTTGAACGTCAATCAGGAATTGTTTGTTTCTGAAGCGCCAAATCCAATTTCATTGAAAAAAATAACAGGAAAAAATTACGATTTGTCCCAAATGTTGAAAGGTTTGTGTGACCGACTCGAGAAGAGGTACGAGGCGCTGAATCGTGGTGATCTCAATACCATTCAAACAGATTATGAAGCCCAACTTTACATGAAAGACAAATGGGCTACTTACCACACCGAAGGTTCAGATTTTTTGGGGAAAATTAGGGGTGTTGACAATGACGGAAAGCTGCTCATCGAAACTCCTGAAGGAATGGTTAGAAGCTTCTGGCTGAAAGAGGTCTCATTTAAATAGAAGTTTACTGTTGCAACTTTGGTCACTATAAATCACTTCTGTCACTTTGGTAATCAATTGCCATCAGCATATCTGCGAGTTTTTCAATACCCTTTTCCAGATAGCTACCCACCATCATTTTAATCATTGGATTCAAATCGGCATGGAGGGTTAGCCTTATTTTACAATTCGACTCAGTTGTGGAAATGATCTGTACCCAAAAAATGACTGGGAAAGGCACTGCTTTTTCGCCCTGAAACTTGATGGATTTAAATGGATCACGTTCAACAATTTCTATCCCAACCTTTCCAATAGGATTGATTTTGAAACTGCAAAAGTCTTCGGAAGCTTCAAAGTCTTCCAACTTAAAACCTTTGGTGTCGATGCCCTTTTTGTTGAGCTCATCCAGCTTTTCAGCGGATACAAACTGTTCAAGATTTTTCAAATTGGAGAGTTTGGAAAATACCAACTCCTGGGAATAAAGTATTTCCCTTGGTTCACTCACATATTTTTCTATTCCCATGCTTTATTTATCGGTTAGGTTACCAAATCATTGAGTCTTTCTTAGCCCCAACTCATAACTCATATCTCATATCTCATATCTCATATCTCATATCTCCTAACTCTTCCCCCACGTCTCAGGTGTTTTTCTCCAGTTATTCAGGCTTTCAAGTTGTGCATCATTGATCTCGCCTGATTCAAAGGCTAATTCAAGCAGAACGTTGTAGTTGCTAAGTGCGGTAAGTTCAATGTGCGCAAACTCAAAATTGCGGGCTGCCTGCGGAAAATTATAGGTAAAGATGGCCAACATCCCCAAAACATCTGCTCCATAAGTGCGGACAGCATCGGCCGCGTTGAGTGAGCTGTAGCCTGTAGAAACCAGATCTTCAATAATTACGGTTTTGGTCCCCTGCGGAATATCCCCTTCTATCAGATTTTCAAGGCCGTGGCCCTTCGGTGCGGAGCGTACATAAATAAATGGAAGTCCAAGCTTTTCTGCTACCAGCACACCATGGGCAATAGCTCCAGTTGCAACACCCGCAATAGCTTCAGCTTCAGGATACTTGTCGCGAACCAATTGGACAAAAGCATCGCATATAAATGTCCTTGTCGCAGGATAGGAGAGTATTTTTCTGTTGTCGCAGTAAATGGGAGCCTTCCAACCTGAAGCCCAGGTAAAAGGTGAATCAGGTTGTATTTTGATGGTATTGATTGCCAGTAATTGTTTCGCTATTTCAATTTGTATCTTTTCCATGTGCAATTTTTTTTACAAAGTTAAGCTTTTTTACTACTTTTAATCAGTCGCTAACCCTTTCATACATTGTTTCTGGAGCAAAAATTGAGGAGGTACGCAACGACATTATGTTAAGTGCGGATGGGTTTTAATCATTTAAAATGAATAATTACAAATTTCATCTTTGTTTTTTTTCTGTCCTTTTGTTGACAGTATTGCCATTGACCGCTCAGCATCTCGCGAAAATTATTTCTAATCCGAAATCCGCTCTTGAAATTAGTGGTTTTGAAGGGGATGATGGATCAATTCATGCTGCATACCATCCTATTCCATTGGTGTCTTACGAAATTTGCCTTAAAAATGCCCTTTCAAACAAGGAATTCCATTCTACCTCATCAATTGATCAAGCCAAGCGTGCTGACAAGAAGATTGAAATTGCGGTCCAATATGTCTCCGGTTTCAAACCTGGTCTCAAGGCTGTTATCACCTTTCAAAACATTTCGAAAGATACGCTTTGGCTGACAAATGTGGTGCCTTTTGGATTTTCTGAGGACAAGGTGTGCCTGACTGGGAAGGGGGATCATGCCCTATCGAGAAGTTATCTGTTTCGGCCTGGTTTTACGCCTGTTAACTGTATTTTGCCGGATAATGCCTGGGAATCTGGCTTTTCTAATCTGCCTTTGAAGAATGGATGCCAAGTCGCATCATTGACTCGTAGGATTCGTGACAACATGATAAAATCTGTGCGCCATCGGTTTGAAACAGAGATGGCCCCAGGTGGTGTGGTTCAATACCTGTTCTATGCTGATTTTAACCTCGGGAATTGGCAGGACGGTTTAAGGATGATCTTTCAAAGCAGGCTGATGTACGATGTTGAACCTGGAAAATTTGATGATTCCCTCTTCCAAAGAGAAGATCTTGGTTGGATTCGGCATGCCTATGTTTCACACCTGATGATGGCTTGGAACCAGAATTTCTACGATGGAGTAGATTCTAAATTCTACCTGGAAGAGTTTGCCAGGAGGGGCAAAAAATTGTACGGTGGCGATGATTTTATTGGCATTTGGCCTACCTGGCCTACCCTGGGAGTTGATCAACGCAACCAATGGGATTTATTCCGCGACCTGCCAGGTGGCACGACTCAACTCAGAATCGAAGCAGACAAGTTGAAGAAACTGGGTAGTCGTCTGTTTATCTGTTACAACCCGTGGGATGAAAGCACCCGGATTGAAAATGCGGCGAAGGGTATGGCCACTCTTGTCGCCGCTACAAATGCAGATGGCGTGGTCCTGGATACCCGGGGTGCCTCCAGCAAGGAGTTGCAACAGGCTGCCGATTCGGTTCGGAAAGGGGTTGTCATGTACAGCGAGGGAATGGCAGTGCCAAAAGACATGCAGGGGATTGTGGCCGGAAGAGTTCACAATGCCCTCTACTATTGTCCAATGCTGAATCTGAACAAAATTATTAAACCGGATTTTGCTATTTTTAGGGTGGCCGAAATATACAAGGAGCCGATTCGACGGGAATTTTGCCTCTCCTTTTTCAATGGTTATGGTACCGAATTGAATATTTTCGCCCCTGGAGTCCCCGAATGGGCAGAAGAACAGTACAAGTTCCTGGGTCGAATTGCGATGCTTCAACGCCAAAATTCAGATATTTTTACAGTCAAAGAGATCACACCATTGATGCCTACAACAAGAGATCAGATATGGGTCAACAAATGGCAGGAACCTCAAAAAACTTTGTACACCATCTATGGTTTAGTCCCGGAAGGATACAAAGGAAATCTCTTTGAGGTTAACCCCACACCTCATACGCATTTCGTAGACCTTTGGCACCACAACGAGCTCACCGCCTTTGAGAAGGAAGGAGCATGGATGATCCTTGCCGAAACGGACGCTTTTAACCAGTCATTGCTGGGATCCAACAACGAAGGGGCCGTGGATTGTATCGCACAACTTCCTGAAATGCTTGCTGTTGTAATAAAAGGGGATGAACTTTCGGTCGAGGTAAAAGGAGGTGATTCTCTTAAAATATTTGCCGGAAATCCTGACTATCAAAAAGTTTTCCTTTCATTAAAAGCAGGAAAGCAGATTGTTAAACTCACTGAACATTTTGGGCGTTTTGAAGGAAAATTTGTTGTTCAATTGTTTGACAAAGGTCAGCTGCTTGACGAAAGAGTCGTCTCTATCCTGCCCGGAACACCACGTCTTGTGAGCAGTGTTGTCAGAACAGAGACAGCCGCAAAATTGCCGAAGGAGATGGTAAGGATTCCTGCAGGAAAATTCACTTTCCATGCTACGAATGGTGATAAATTCATCCCTTATCCTCAAGATAATGAAGGAAAAACCTTCGCAATGCCCTCCTTTTGGATGGACAGATTTCCGGTTACGAATAAGCAATTCAAAATTTTCCTTCTAAACGCAGCATACCAACCTGCTGATACTTCTAATTACCTCAAGAATTGGATCAATGGGACTTTCCCGGAAGGAGAGGAGCAGTTTCCTGTGGTTTATATCTCTTATGAAGATGCTCGGGCTTATGCAAAATGGGTAGGGAAGAGATTGCCAACAGAAGTTGAGTGGCAATATGCTGCCCAAACTGAAGCCGGAAATGAGTGGCCCTGGAAACAGAAAAAGCCGATCCTTCGCGCTGAGGAATCTGTAACCAGTACCCTGACAGTCTTTAAGATAAAAGGCATCGAACCCGGATTTTGTAATCCTGGTAACGGAAAACCTGAACCTGTAGGTCACAATCCCAAAGGTGCCAATCCATTTGGTTTGCAAGACCTGGTTGGTTCAGTCTGGCAACTAACCAACGATTTGTATGCGAATGGGAGTTATTGCTATGTCATCATGAAAGGGGGCAGTTATTTTAATCCTTCCTCCAGTTGGTGGTATGTGCAGGGAGGACCACGTGAATTGCACTACCGACAGTTCCTGCTGCGCGTTTCAGAGGGTTTTGAGCGGAATGCAACTGTCGGGTTCAGATGTGTAAAGGATGCTGATTAAAAGAAGCGGGAGGCAATTGGCTGAAGTACTACCTGCAAGAGAAGCATTGAATCGTTGCTATGTACATTTGAGAATGAATAGGTTGAATGATGGACAAGATGATAAAAATACAAAATGAAGAATTTTAATGGATTTGTGATATTGTTTTTGACCTTTTCCTACTGTTTTGGTGCCATGTCTGCGAAACCAAAAGAAAAGACTTTGACTTCAAATTACATGAATAACAGAGCACCCCTGATTTCAAAACCATTCGTTGAACTGCCGCTTGGTGCAATTTCCCCGGAAGGGTGGCTGAAAGACCAACTTCTGAGACAGAAGAATGGCATGACAGGTCACCTGGATTCTATCTACGAAAAAGTGATGGGTAAGAGGAATGGCTGGTTAGGAGGCGATGGGGATGTTTGGGAGAGAGGACCATATTGGATCGACGGACTACTTCCACTTGCCTACATTCTGAATGATAAGGCGTTGATTGCAAAGACCAGACCCTGGGTAGAATGGGCGCTGAACAGTCAGCAACCGGATGGATATTTTGGACCCTCCACCGACCTCCCCAACGAATCCGGTCTGCAGCGTGGGAATGCCCGCGATTGGTGGCCGAAGATGGTAGTGTTGAAATTTCTGCAACAATATTACACCGCTACAGAGGACAAGCGAGTTATCAAACTGATGTTGAATTATTTTAAATACCAACTCAAAGAGTTACCCAAATCGCCGCTCAATCACTGGACCCATTGGGGTGAAGACCGTGGTGGGGATAATTTGAATGTGGTTTACTGGCTTTACAACCTTACTGGAGAAGAATTTCTACTAGATCTTGGTAAACTAATCCACAAGCAGAGTGTCAATTGGACCGACGTCTTTCTTACTGGAAAATTAAGAGTGCCATGGAGCTTCCACTGTGTCAATGTGGCACAGGGCATGAAGGAACCTGGTGTCTATTACCAGCAATCGAAAGAATTAAGATATGTGGAGGCTGTGAAGGCTGGCCTTGAGGATCTACGTAAATTTCATGGGTTTCCTGACGGTTTGTATGGTGCCGATGAGATGCTTCACGGCAACAATCCAACGCAAGGATCGGAATTTTGCTCGGCCGTGGAGATGATGTTTTCGATGGAAAGCATCTTGCCCGTTACTGGAGAGGTCGCATTTGCAGATCAGTTGGAACGTGTTGCTTTTAATGCCTTGCCAACCCAGGCGACTGACAACTACGACAGCCGGCAATATTTTCAGCAGACCAACCAGGTTCTTATAAGCAGACAGTCAAGAAATTTTAATACGGCTTACGAGGGAACAGATCAGCTGTTCGGTCCGCTGACAGGATACCCTTGCTGTACTTCCAACATGCACCAGGGGTGGCCAAAATTTACACAAAATCTATGGTATGCATCTGCCGACCAAGGTATTGCAGCATTGGTATATGCACCGTCTACGGTGAAAGCCAAAGTTGGGAATGGCACTACCGTAGAAATTACAGAAGCCACCAATTACCCGTTTGAAGAATCAATTCGGTTTACATTCAAGATGGCCCAAAAGACCAAATTTGCCTTTCATCTTCGGATTCCCCTCTGGTGCAAGAAATCGTCGGTCATGATCAATGGTCAACCATGGAGCAATCCGGAAGGAAACAGTATTACAACCATCCTTCGTGAATGGTCAGAAGGTGACTTGCTTGAATTGTCTCTGCCCATGCAGGTTACCATTGGTCGCTGGTATGAAAACTCGGCTGTCGTTGAACGTGGTCCGCTGGTCTATGCCCTGAAAATAGGTGAGGATTGGAAGAAGGTTGCCAACACTGACAAATACGGCCCATTCTACTATGAAGTTCACCCAACTACGCTTTGGAATTATGGATTGCCCACTGCCTCATTGAAGAATCCTGAAAAGGAGTTCGAAGTGGTCAAGCGACAACTACCAAAGGATAGTTATCCATGGAACCAGGAAAATACGCCAATCGAAATCCGGACCAAGGGAGTGCTCCTTCCTTTCTGGACATTATACAATGGCTCTGCGGGACCTTTGCCCTTCAGCGAGCAATACCAACTTCAAACGGAACCGGCTGTTGCGCTAACGCTGATTCCTTATGGTTGTACCACCCTGAGAATTACCGAGTTTCCGGTTGTGCAGGTGGGGAAATGAGAATTTGCTGATTTTGTTGGTAGGCTTATGATAAGTTGAAGAGTGGTGACTGTTATTATACTCATACACTTCCTAATTCTTTGGTTTGGATTATTTGGATTGTTTTTTGTAGAAATAGGTAAGGATGAGTAAAAATAAACCAATCGTAACAGGAATGATTATTTCCATGTAATCGGCGAAATGGTTTGCTGTTGTTTGTCGGTTGAGGTAGTTTCCATCTCTAAATGACTTATCTACAATGGTATATCCTAATTGATAAAGATAATATAGCGCAAATGGAAATATCACGATGCAAGCGGTCTTTGTCCAGAATGAACGAGATCTAATAAAAGGCAGTTGGTTATTTTTCATAGACATTATGTTAAAAATTAATTTTTAGGTAATATCATCTTTTCAACATTTATTCGTTGATTCAATCTTGGTTAAGAGATCAAACAAAGAGAGGCTATCCAAAACTATCGAGACTGCCTCTTTTCAATTCCAGCAATAACAGCAAGGGGTAAGAAACCTCCATCAACCATCATTAAATCATCTTTTTCTAACTCTTTCATCACTCAAATTATTAATTTCTTTTTTTTGATACCCTGCTTTATTTCCCGTGCTGCAGGTTTTGGCAGGTGAAACGTTACCTTACAAAGAAACGGTACGCCACTCTAAATTACAGATAGTGTGGGAATTGTTACTCTCAAAAGAGCATAAAAACGATAGATTTCGGAATCCACCGTTGGTTAGACCTCTTTCTTGGTTTGAGAGTTCTTTCAGGAAAAATCCACACTCGAAATTTACTTCATCCGAGTAGATATAGCTTTGGCAATCAAGGTTGAACTCGATGTGGGCACCCATCTCCCGAAAGGTGTCAATCAAACGGTAAAGGGAGGCTTCCGATATGGAAAGTTTTCGGGCCAGTTCGTGTGGAGACCCGGTTGACTTGAAGCGCAACAGCTGATCGAATCTTCTAATAAGCTCTATTTGCTGAAGTAGTTTGTGCATGTCGGTTCACTTAAATTCCCTATCTGAAAATTATTTATTCGCAACCTGATTGCAAATTTTCCTCTTTAGAGCTCCCCTCATTTACTTATTTCGAATAATTGCTTGCGGAAAAAGTTGTCTCATGATCGGAACCAATACCTAAATTTACCCAAAAAAATGGCCAAAAAGAAACTATTTCCCGATTAAATGCATGTTGCCTGTTCAGCAATAGTCAGATTATCATAATTATACATTTGTTTATTCCAACTCTTATTCGTTTGCGGTTTGTGGGTGGTTTGCCAAAAAACTTCCCAATCAAGTAAATACAGTTATTTTGAGGATTTTATCAGGAAGGTGTTTCATATTCCGGCAAGATGCAGGAGAGCGCAAATTGATTCTGGTTTCGTTCCTGTTTAATATAAGCAATGCAGAAAAAAAATCCACGGGTTGCTATCCGAAATAGATTGGATGTTTATTTCAAATCGTAAGGTGCAAATGGCAAGCGATCATTTCTGTTGTCTGAAACGACTCTCCCTGTAAATTTTCAGAAACAATGCTTCGAAATTGTGCGATGGTGCGAGGGCAGGTGCCAAAACCAATTTCTGGTCTGGAGAGATCAGGTAGAAGAGGGGCAGGCTTTTTATCTCGAAATCGTTTCGTGCCTTTTCCGGTTCAGTGGCTTGCATCAGTTCCCATGGGTATTTGCTATCATTCCATAGTGATATAGCATTCTCTGGGTTTTGATCCATCGAAACAGGAAGGATGGTTAGGATGGAATTGAGTTTTTTTTCCATCTTCACCAGCGAATCCAATTCTGCCTTACAGACTTTGCTATCGCTCCTGAAAAATGCCAAATAAGTATATTTTCCTTTGGTTTTTTGAGACGGATTTCCCGGTTTTAATTTTTTAAGCAACAAGAGAGGCATTGCACTCCCTTCCTGAATTGCTGTAATCTTACCAATTATTTCAGGAAGATACGCCCTAAGCGGTTTGAAGGTGGTTTTTGTCGAGGCCTCTATCAGTCCTTTGAGCATGGTTGGTTTGTCGAATCTACCTGAATAGTAACCATCAAAAAATCCTTTGACGGCCAGCAATTCGGCTGTTTCGAGGTTGTAGCCCTGGGAAGTCAATTGGTCTGTCCAACCGACAAAATTTCCCTGAAAGGCCTTTGTGAGGGACTCGTTCTGGTGGATGTCCTGAATTTTGTTGGAGAGGTAGTCGGTATAAAGGGCATTGAACAGATGCTGGTAGGCTGGATGAGCGAGGTATACTTCCTTCGATTTAAAATATTTATTGATGATTGGCACTCTGTTGGGTTGTTGGATGGCATATTCTAATTCACCATAACTATATATTTTTAAGGTATTTAGATAACTGAATTTCCCGGTAGGGTACTTTTTTTCAAGTCTCGAAACGATGGCATTCAAAGTATCTAATGACCTCTTCTGGTAAATATCAAGGGCATGCTTGTCCAGTTCATGGTTGTAGTCTGTTACAAAAGCCCTTACCAGGAAGTTCAGGTCAGAGGCCTTTGCGTTTTTTATTCCCAACCAGAAAAGATCCGGCTCGAAGTAGGCACTTGCTGCCTCTTGTTTGGTGCGTGGTGCGTAGGGAGGAAGTTCGATTTGATATTGCTCGCCGGGTTCTGTGACCAGTGTTCCCCTTAATTTTTCGAGGTCAGCATAGATTTCAATGGTTGCATCGGTGTGGAATGTAACCAAAAAATTACCGTCTGCGGCGACCGTTGTTTCTGCCAATTTCTTTCTTAAATGAGCTACTGGCTCCGGATAAGCGTAAAAAGAGAGAATTTTTCCGGCATAATCGATGGCTTTGCCACGAATTGAAACCACCTGGGCGGAAATTGATCCAAAGAGGCAGAAACTGGTCAAGAGCAAGAGGGTACGGAACATCATCAGGATTCTTCCGGTTCTTCGTAAAATTCGTTGATGTCGAAACACGCAGGAAGGAATTGTGACGCATCTCCCTTGTGACGGAGGATATCCCTGACGATGGTGGAGGAGATGGCCGTATGTTCGGGTAGTGTGAGTAGAAATACAGTTTCAATATCTTCGTACATCTTCTTGTTAATCTGTCCGATGGCACGTTCGTATTCGAAGTCGGCAGCAGTCCTCAGCCCCCTGAGAATGTACTGCGCATGGACTTTCCGGCAGTAGTCAACAGTAAGTCCTTCGTATTTACCGACTTTTATTTTTGGCTCATCCTGAAAAACTTGCTTGATCCAATCCTTGCGCTTGTTCAGAGGATAGAAGGTCTTCTTGTTCGAATTGTAGCCAATCATGATGATGATCTCATCAAACATCGGCAAGGCCCTTCTGATAATCGACTCGTGACCGATGGTGAAGGGATCAAATGAACCGGGAAAGACGGCAATTCTCTTCATGGTAACTATTTGGTATCACAAAGCTAAAAAGAAAAGTATGAAAATGAGCGTTTCTTTGAAATCATTCCTTAACTATCCTTATTTTTGGCCTCAGCATGACTTAAAAACCAAGGCAGTAAATGACAGAACGAGATATCATTGGAATTTTTGGCTCCATGAATGCAGGGAAAAGCTCCCTGATGAATCTGATTTCGCAGCAGGAAAGCTCTATTGTGGATGCAACTCCCGGAACAACAGCAGATACCAGGGTGACGATGATCGAACTGCACGGTATCGGCCCCGTTAAATTAATGGATACTGCGGGTTACGATGAGTCGGATCGGCTTGGGGAGAAAAAGCGGAAAAAAGTTAGTGCTGCCCTGAAAGAATGCGATCTGGTTTTGCTGGTGATCGATCCATCCACCTCCTGTTTACCTACCGGGAAACTGCTTTTGGATGAATCTCTCTCTGAAGGGAAGCAGCTGTTTCTGGTTTACAATCTTTTCCAGCCATCTGATGCATCTAAAATTGCCCGGATTGAGGAGGAAATACCTGAATTTAAGCGGCTTCCAAGGATAGCATTTTCGGCTTTACTGAATGAGAGCAGGGCTTCATTCATCTCTTTTTTGCTCGAAAATTACATTCCCAAAAATAATCCGACTGAATTGCTGCCCTTCATCGAACCCAACGAATTTTATGTTTTAAATATTCCGATGGATGAAGAGACTCCTCCGGGCAGATACCTGCGTCCACAGGCGATGGCCGAAGAGTACATCACCCGCCACTGGGCTTATCCGGTCTCCTATCGGATGAACCTGGGTCAGGCAAGAGGTAATGATCCTGTAGAAAAGTCTCGATGGGAAAAATTTCTCGGTAGTTTAAGCCAACGACCAAAAGTAATCATCACCGATTCACAGGCAATGGACATCATGAAGAGCTGGACTCCTGCGGATATCGAACTTACAACCTTTTCCATCATGATGATCAACTACATGAGCAGGGGTAAACTGGCCAGTTTTGCCAGCGCTGTCCAAACAATGGATACAATTAAACCGGGTGAAACCATCTTAATTGCTGAAGCCTGCAATCATTCCAGAATCAAAGAGGACATTGGAATGGTTCAGATCCCGAACCTAATCCAAAATCGGTATCCCGGAGTGAATGTCAGACATGTCTTTGGTCGCGAATGGTTAGATGAGAAGGAGTTGGCCAGTGTCAGACTCGTCATCCATTGTGGTGGTTGCATGATTACTCCGCAACGGATGTCGGCCAGACTTCGGGATCTCGAAAAGTATGGCATCCCTATTACCAATTATGGAGTTTTCCTCTCCTTTGTGCAAGGGAGGAATGTTCTGGAACAGGTCTTGCAACCGTGGAAAGCTTGATTTTGGATTTTTGATTTGCACTTCCTGCCTTTCGTTGGGTGGTTCTAATAGCTCAAAGAGTCGAACAAAGAAATTAACCACATGGGCACATGGCTCACAATCGTTTCTACGGTGTCCTATGTACCTATGTGGTTAATATAATGATAATTGTCTGCAGTTTATTCTTTGAAAAAACCTCTGGTTGAAGTGTTTCTAAAAGACAAACCTTATTTAAGCATTACCAGTAGCGGTTTCAAGTCGTTTTAGAATGCTAAATATAAATGTTGCGGAAAGCAAACACATCACAACCAAAATTGTAAAGAATTGCCACAGTTCAATTTTGTCCCACAAGACTCCGATCAAACCGGCGGCCAGATTACCGAACGCGGTTGCCCCAAGCCATCCTCCCTGTGCCAGTCCTTTGTATTTTGGAGGTGCAACTTTAGAAACAAACGAAATTCCGATTGGACTCAGAAATAATTCTGCCACGGTTAATATTAGGTAAGTGTTAATTAACCAAAATGGGGAAACAAGATTTTCTGATACTCCACCGTTCAATTTGCCGGGTGAGGTGAGTCCCATGGATGCAGCAATGAGCAATCCAAATCCAATGGCGGTAAATAGCATACCTATCCCAATTTTCTTTGGTGCGGAAGGTTCTTTGCCTTTGTTGCGCAGCCATGTGAAAAATCCAATGATAACTGGCGTTAAAAAGACAATAAAAATGGGGTTAAATTGTTGGAATTTCTGTGGGGTGATCGTGTAATCACCACTGAATGAATTTATCATATACCAGGCTAGTGCAATACTTGAGACGAAAACCAATACACCGATAGATTTTTGTTTGATCTCTTTTCCAACTACGAATAGGATAGAACCAATGATTGCGAAAAGGATAGGTAACAATTGGCTAAGATCGAAGAGAACATAGGTACTTGGGTTGACATGGCCAAGCTGGGTGTAATCGCGGGCAAAAATGGTCATGGTAAACCCATTTTGATGAAAAGCCATCCAGAAGAAGATGACCACAAAGAATACCAAGCCTAAAGCAATAAGTCTTTCGCGGGTTTGTTGAGGTGTTAATACGATCATTTTGTTTTTAAGGTCAGCTGATCTTGATTTCTGTCTTTCTGTAACATCTGCTTGTTGATAATATCTTTTAAAGCCAATAAAAATTAGAAAAGATACTACCATACTAGCTGCAGCAACTGCAAAACCTGCATTGTATGAACTGGATAGCGTTTCAATATAAGTTTTCGAAAATGTAGCAAGATCTGTGAAATTACTTCCCATTTGTCCCTTAGCTAACTGAGTTAGTTTGGTTACATCTTCAAGTTTACCATTGAGAAATTGATGTGCCAAATGAGGAATTGAGGAATCGTAGGTGAGCCCTTTGGCTTTAAGAACCCAGTTTCCAATGGCACCAGCAGCTGAAGGAGCGAAAAACGCACCTATATTTATTCCCATATAGAAAATATTGAAGGCATTGTCACGATTTGCGCTATATTTTGGGTCATCGTACATGTTTCCAACGAGAGCCTGTAGGTTTCCTTTAAAGAATCCAGTTCCGAGCGAAATGACTGCCAAGGAAGAATACACAACTGCTATTCCTAATCCAGGAACTGCCAGCAATGAATATCCAAAAAACATGATTACCAATCCAATGGTAATGGTTTTTCCATAACCCAACACATTGTCAGCAATGTATCCACCTAACAATGGAAGAAAGTAGATACCAAATAAAAAACTACCATATATTCCGCCTGCTTCCGCTGTCGAAAAACCAAATTTGGCTTGAAGATAAAGCACAAAAATGGCCAGCATGGTATAATAACCGAAACGCTCGCCCATGTTAGCAAAGAAGGCCACTACAAGACCTTTGGGATGTCCTTTAAGCATAAGTTTTAAGTTTGAAATTGTTTGCAAAGGCAAATATAAGAAAAAGTGACCAAAGTGACTTTTCAATGGAAACATCATATTCAACTTTTTCAGCTAACTTTGGAAGAGGCAAAAATGTACCTTACCATGAAGATTTTTTCAAAAGAGCAGATAGCGTATGTCGACAGGCAAACCAGAGCAGAGGAGGCTGTTTCGGAGATAGATCTGATGGAACGTGCATCAAAAGCTTTGGTTGAATGGTTTGTTGCAAGTTTTCAGGATACCATAAGAATAGCCGTGTATGCGGGCCCTGGCAACAATGGTGGAGATGCCCTTGCTGTGGCCCGGCTTTTGGCAGAACTTGGCTATTCTGTTGTGGTTTTTCTGCCGGATTTTGCTCAGCGTCGTTCTGAAGCCGCTCTGATAAACCTCAAAAAATTGCAGGAAAATGGTGCGGTGCCGGTGTTTGAGCTCAATTTTGGCTCTGGTAACCCTGATTTGTCGGGTTTTGACTTACTTATCGACGGGTTATATGGCTCAGGTCTGAACCGGCCCTTGCAAGGGTTCGCCGATCAAGTGATCAATTGTATCAACCTTTCCGGTATTAGGATTGTTGCCATAGACCTGCCTTCAGGATTGCTATGCGATGAAAATAGTTTCAATGATGGAGCCATTGTAAAGGCGTCTCATACCTTGACCCTTGAATTTCCAAAGCAATGCCTCTTCTTCAGTGAGAACGAGCAATATACTGGGAAATGGGAAATCATACACTTTGGTCTAAGTGAGAAGGTTGTCAAGGAGCTTCATACAAATATGTTTTTTTCGGAGCAGTCCGAAATCTCATCCATTCTGCGTAGAAGAAAAAAATTCTCTCACAAGGGCGGTTACGGACACGGTTTGTTACTTGCAGGAAGTCAGGGCAAATTCGGTGCTGCCCAGTTGGCTGCAAGAGGCGCTTTGCGGGCAGGGCTGGGGTTGCTGACGACACACCTTCCTGAAGCTGGTGCCCTCATGTTGCAAATAGCTGTTCCGGAATCCATGTCGAGCATCGATGCGGACAAGTCGTGTATCACAGAACTTCCCGCCTTATCCAAATATACGGCCATCGGCGCCGGACCTGGAATGGGTACTTTATTATCTGCGCAAAATGTTGTAAAGCAGTTGATTGAACAAGTTTCTGTTCCTTTGGTACTCGATGCTGATGCGCTAAACATCTTGTCACTTCATCCAGCCTGGCTTAAGCTACTTCGTCCAGATACCATTTTGACACCACATCCTGTTGAATTTGACCGCATGTCTGGGCTCATTGTGAAGAACGATGAGGAGCGTTTGGGGATTGCATTGGTATTTGCGCACAGTTATGGAGTGGTCCTGGTACTGAAGGGAGCCTTTACGCGAATCATTTTTCCAGATGGAAAAGTATATTTTAATTCGACCGGAAATCCCGGAATGGCGACAGGTGGGAGTGGTGACGTTTTAACAGGAATCCTATTGGGGCTGCTTTGCCAGGGTTATTCCGTTAAAGAAGCGGCCCTGTTAGGCGTTTTTCTGCACGGAAGATCGGCCGATTTAAGGGTTCAGTCCACTTGTATGGAGTCGCTGACAGCAAGTGATATTGCCGATTATTTGGGCGATGCATTTGCTTCAATAAAATGAGTGCGAACTTTGAGATGACAAAAAAAACAGGCAAATTTGGAGTGTAATATTTGAATTATTTATCAAAGAAGAAGATATGAGAGAACTAGCGATTTTATTGTTGTTGGTTGGGTTGGCAGCCTCGAATTTGAGTTTGATGGCAAAGGATGATAAAAAGAAGCCTGCCAATGAGTTGGCTGCAGTTGCCGGCGGAGTAGTGTATGCACTGCCTCGAACGGGGATTCACATTTTTGTAGAGGTTGAACAACAGAGGCTGATTCATGGACCTTACAACGCATTTGCACTAAAATACCTTGGAATCAACAATGCACCAAAGGTTGATGAGGAAAATTGGACGATCACCAACGTGAGAATGGAATCTTTTGGGGAACCCGATCCGAATGCAGTTTACAGGGCAAACGGCAACATTGCCACGTTGCTTAGTCTGTCTGAAGATGGGGTATTGTTAGGTGTCAATAGTGAAGTTAAACATGAAGCAGGGAAAGTGATCACCAATTTTTTTAGTACCAGGCAGTCCACACAGGAGGATGCATGGACGGATCTTTCAATGCATTCATTTCTCAGTGAAAAGGATAGCACCAAGCGGGCAGGTAATAATTTCAAATCTTTCGAGGAGAAAGCTGCCGAAGCCGCTTCCGATATTGTCAAACTTAGGAAAAGGAAAGCATTGACACTCGGTGCAAAATATGACAAACTTCCACCTGACGGGGAAGCATACAAAGTGATGGTTGCAGAATTGGACAGGATTATTGCCGATTATGTCGCACTCTTCAACGGCAAGACACTGCATAAAAATTTTCAAATGGTCTTCGATGTGGTTCCTGACGGCAAAAGTAACAAAGGTATTGTTGCTTTCAGGTTTTCACCCACCAACGGCATCTTGCCTGAAAGTAATGTTTCAGGAAAACCAATCATGCTTGAAATTGAACCGGGCAGTGAATTGAGGCAAAAGGCTGAGGTGACAGGTGTGAAAGAGGTTACCACCAAAGGTATCTATTACCGGATCCCTGTTGTGGTTCAGGCCAGGTTGCTGAATGGCAGTGAAATATTGGCTCAGGCACGAATTACCATGGCGCAATATGGCGTAACGACTACATTGCCTGACGGATTACTGAATGGTGAGTACTCTATCGAATTTCATCCTGTTTCAGGTGCAGTTAAAATCATAGGAACCAATTAAAAATAGACATCTTTAGTCTTTTCCCAGAGCTGTAAGAACTTATATTTCCCATCTCAAATCTCAAATCTCATAACTCATAACTCATAACTCATATCTCATAACTCATATCTCATATCTCATATCTCATAACTCATATCTCATATCTCATATCTCATATCTCAAATAGTTATCTTGCAAAACAAAATCAATAGTAGTAATTTTTAATCTATAATTTATGACTGGAGCTCAAGTGAAGACTTTGCGTGATTCAACCGCAATGCGTTGGTTTGTACTCATCCTGATTTCAGGATTGACCTTTTCTACCTACTGGTTTCAGGACTTTATGTCCGGGCTGAAAGGGATTATGGAATCTGAGATGGGATTCTCAAGTGAGGAGTTTGGACGGATTATAGGACTCACCACCATTGCCAATATGTTTGGGATGATACTCGTTGGAGGTGTAATTCTTGATAAGTGGGGCATCCGCCTTACCGGTTATGCTTTTGGTATTCTTGCTACCATAGGCGCTGGTACGACCGCTCTGGCTGCCTCCGGCTTTTTTGGTCACGACAAGGGAACCATTCTTACCATGATGATTGTCGGAAGAATCATGTTTGGATCCGGTTTGGAAATTCTTTGTGTTTTGGCAACCAGAACCATTGTCAAGTGGTTCAAAGGCTTTGAAATGGCTCTGGCCATGGCCATCAACATTGGATTTGGCCGGTTAGGAACCGCTCTTGGGATGGCTTCATCTCTCGACATCGGAGGAGGACATTTTTCTCCGGCAGTCACTTTCGCTGCCACTTTGATTGCCTTGTCATTTCTGATGTTTGTCATTTATACAGTCTTTGATGTTAAGATTGACAAGCAGCAAAAGGATGCCATCGTGCCCGGTACGGAAGTTGCTGATGAGGAATTTAAATTTGCCGACTTTGTCAAACTTATTACCGACAAATCATTTATCTACATCACACTTCTCTGTGTAACCTTTTATGCTGCAGTGTTTCCGTTTATTCAGTATGCACCGGATATGCTCATCAATAAGTTTGGATTTACGGCCAAATTGCCGGCTTCTGGCTCTGTTATGATTTTTGGAAGTGAGGCGCTTGGCATCGTAGCAGTTTACCTGGTGCTCTTCGTTTTTGCCCTTGCATTCTCAATTGTTCCCTCCCGGATCAGCAATCTTACCTACCGAAGAATATTTACCTTCTCACTTGTAGCTGTCTTTGGGGTCATTGTCTTCAATTTCTGGGGTATTCTTCAGGTTTGGCTCCACAATGGTTCAAAAACAGCTTCGTTGATTCCGCTAGGCACCATTATCTTTACCCCGATCTTCGGTAACTTTGTTGACAGGAAAGGGAAAGCGGCCTCTCTTATGATGCTTGGATCCTGTTTGCTGATCTTTGCGCACCTTTCGCTCTCTTTGTCAAGCAGTGTCACACTTGGTTATCTGGCCCTTGTTAGTTTGGGGATTGCATTTGCGCTTGTACCTGCAGCCATGTGGCCTTCTGTTGCAAAAATTGTTCCTGAGAACCGGCTGGGAACCGCCTATGCAACCATGTTCACGGTTCAGAATTGGGGACTTGGAGCCTTTTTCTGGGGAATTGGAGCGATGTTGGATTTTGTCAACCATGACAACCTGGCAGCCATCAGGGAGGGAAAGATGACCTATAATTACACCATTCCGATCATGATGTTGGTTGTTTGCGGTGTTATTTCTATTTTCCTGGCTGCATTGCTTAAGAAAGCAGACAGAAAACAAGCTTATGGTCTGGAATTTCCATCGAGTGCGAAAAAATGATACAATCTTCAAAATAAATTTTTTAAAATCTTAAAATAGATATCCATGGCAAATGAAATAGTTAATCTGGAACCGAAGGAGGTATGGGAAAATTTTTACGCACTTACCCAGGTTCCCCGACCCTCGAAACATGAGGAGTTGATCCAGAATTTTATGGTAAAATTTGGTAAATCACTTGGATTGGAAACCGCAAAAGATGCAGTTGGAAATGTTATGATTCGTAAACCCGCCACGCCAGGAATGGAAAACCGCCAAGGCATTGTGATGCAAGGGCATCTTGACATGGTACCTCAGAAAAATAGTGATACGAAACATGATTTCGAAAAGGATCCGATAGATGCCTGGATCGATGGCGAATGGGTAAAAGCCAGGGGTACTACCCTCGGGGCAGATAATGGGATGGGTGTTGCCGCTGCAATGGCTGTCTTGGCCTCAAAAACGCTGGTGCATGGTCCGGTTGAGGCGCTATTTACAAGCGACGAGGAGACTGGTATGACTGGTGCTTTTGGTCTGCAGGGTGGTTGGTTGAAGGGAGATATTCTGTTGAATATGGATTCAGAGGATGAAGGCGAGTTGTATGTTGGTTGCGCCGGGGGTGTCAATGGGAACATTGAATTCGAGTACGATGAAATGATTGTACCCAAGGGATACAGTACTTATAAATTGATTGTTAAGGGTTTGAAAGGTGGACATTCTGGTTTGGATATCAATTTGGGTCGTGGCAACGCCAACAAATTAATGGTTCGTTTTCTAAAGTATGCGACACGAGAGATGGACGTTCGCCTGGCCGAAATCAATGGCGGCGGCATGCGCAATGCCATTCCACGCGAAGCCTATGCGGTAGTTGTTGTACCAAATGAAGCTGTTTCAGACTTCTTGCCCGCAGTTTCACAGTACGAATCGGTTTATAAAGCCGAGCTTAGCAGGACAGAACCCAATTTGAGCTTTACTGTCGAGGAGGCTCCCAAACCCAAGTCCCTCATTGATGAGCGAGTTCAGGATGATTTGATAGATGCTGTTTATGCATGTCCAAACGGAGCAATTCGTCTGAGTGACAGCATGCCTGGATTGGTTGAGACTTCTACCAATCTGGCTACCGTGAAATCTGAAAATGGAGTAATCTCAGTGAAATGTCTCTTGCGTAGTTCTGTAGATTCAGCAAAAGATGATCTTTGTGAACAGGTGGAGAGCGTTTTTTCACTTGCAGGAGGAATGGTCCGTTTTGATGGAGCCTATCCAGGATGGAAACCAAACATGGAATCTGCAATTTTGAAGCAGATGAAGCAGATATATGAAAATAAATTTGGAAGAGTTCCTGAAGTGAAGGCAATTCATGCAGGACTGGAATGTGGAATTTTGGGCGCCAATTATCCGCACTGGGACATGATCTCATTCGGGCCAACCATGCGTTTCCCTCACTCGCCTGATGAGAAGGTAAGTATTCCCACTGTTCAGAAATTCTGGGATTTTTTGGTCGAAACGCTTAAGAATGCTCCTCTAAAATAGATTTTTGATCTTCTGATATTGAAATCCCGGTTCGGCAAGATGCCAAACCGGGATTTTTTTCGGATTTAAAGATTAATTTTGGAGAAAGAATCTATTTTTTGACAATACATCTGTGGTGAATGGGTTTTTTAATACAAAAAAAATGATCAAACAATTTCTTGCTCTTTTGATTCTTGGATGGCTCTTGTCATCTGTAGCTTTTGCTGAGATTAAAAAAGTTGGAACACCCTTCATACGCAACTTCCCCAAACGTGAATACAAGGCAGGAACTCAGAATTGGAGCGTTGTTCAGGACAAGCGCGGATTTATCTATTTTGCCAACAATGAAGGCTTGCTGATGTACGACGGAAACCAGTGGCTTCTTCACAAAATGCCCAACTCATCGATTGTCAGGGCGCTCTTTGTGGATAAAAGTGGAGAGATCTACGTAGGTGCTTACAACGATTTGGGGAAAATGGTTCCACTTCCAAATGGAAAAATGGAATTTAAGTCGTTAAAGAAGTATATTCCAGTGGCCTATCAAAATTTTGATGACATCTGGAGCATCTTCTCGTTCGAGAACAAGATTATTTTCCAATCGTACAATTGCGCTCTGGTCTGTTCGAATGACACAAATATTACGGTGCTCAAAGCTCCAGTTCGTTTTCACCACTCATTTAAAGTGAATGACCGTCTCTTTTTTAACGATCTTAACACAGGTTTATTGGAATTTGATGGGAAGAATCTCTCTCCGGTGCCAGGTTGCGAGAGGTTGAAAGGGGTCCAGATTTGGTCTGTATTGCCTTCTTTTGGTACAAAAGATCTCCTGATAGGGACACTTAACGATGGAATTTTTCAGTATGACGGAAAAAAATTGATGGAATGGCGAAGTCCTGTCAATGATTTTTTGAAAAAAAATCAAATTTTTTGTGCCACTACCATCAGGGAACAATATTATGTAGTTGGTACCATCCAAAATGGCATTGTGGTCATCGATCGTAACGGCAATGCTGTTCAACATTTCTACAGGAAAAACGGATTGCAGAACAATACCATCCTTAGTGTATTTGCCGATAGATCTGATAATTTATGGCTTGGACTGGACAATGGAATTGACTATGTCAATATCAATTCGCCAATTACCTTTCTTCAAAATCCGGATGGTATCGGTGCAGGGTATGTTGCCATTGTAAAGGATGAAAAACTTTATTTGGGGACCAACCAGGGACTCTTTGTTACTGACTGGAAAGCAACCAGTCAGTTCAATGATTTCAGACTCATTCCTGGTACCCTTGGGCAGGTATGGTCGTTGGAGATGCTTGCTGGTGAATTACTCTGTGGTCACAACAATGGAACCTTTGTCGTTGAAGGCGAAAGGGCAACTTTTATCGATCAGACACCTGGCGGTTGGAAATACTTGCAACTAAAGAACCATCCCGGTTACTTGATTGGAGGCACCTACAATGGAATGACGCTGTTCAAAATGGTTGGCTCTCACTGGCATTTTGTCAAAAAAATCAAAGGATTTAATGAATCTTTCAGAATCTTTGAAGAAGATGAAAATGGTGATATTTGGATGAGCCATGGGTTCAAGGGAATTTACAGAATCAGCCTTAACAACAGCTTGGATTCAGTCATTGGTTCCCATTTTTATACATCGAAAGATGGATTGCCGACCAATTACAATCTGAACGTTTTTAAAGTAAGGAATCGTATTGTTTTCACTTCAAAGCAGGGCGTCTATGAATACAATTCGAGGAATGACAAATTTGAAAAGTCTGTCTTTTTCAACCAATTGTTACAGCCTGTTACTGATATTTCCTACCTGAAAGAGGATAAGAGTGGCAACATCTGGTACGTAGCCTGGTTCAATGCTGTCAACAGAGCCGGTGTTTTTAAACTGAAGGATGACCTGAGATACCAACATCTCTCCTCACCCTTTGCCATCCTTGCAGGCAAATTTATCAGTGGTTTCGAATCTATTTACCAATATGCAGACGAACATTATTTTATTGGGACAGAAGATGGTTTTGCCCACTATAATCCTGTCATAGAGAACAACAACAATCCGGAATTCTCCACTTACATTACCAAAGCAACGGCGCTTCACTTAGATAGCATTTTTTATTTTGGGAACAATTATTCAGACAGAAATAGAGTGCAGAAAAAGCCTTTTGCCTTTCCTTATATTAAAAATGCTTTCCGCTTTGTCTATACTTCTCCGATCTATGATAATCCGGGAAATATTGAATACAGTTATAAAATGCAGGGTTATGCAGAAAATTGGTCGAATTGGAGCAGCTCCTTTACAAACGAATACACCAACCTGCCTGAAGGTGATTTTACATTTATGGTAAAAGCCAGAAATCAGCTTGGTATTGAGAGTCTTACAGATCAGGTTGAATTCAGCATACTGCCACCCTGGTACAAATCCTCTCTGGCCTATTTAATCTATTTTTTTTCAGTACTCTTCACTATTCTAGCCATTGTATGGTTGGTTTACCTTAGGATTGAGATATCCAAGAGGCGCGACCGATTGAAACATCTGCAGACATTTCGTCAGAAAGAACAAGAATATGTCAGGAATGCACTCATTGATGAAAAAAAGATTATCAATCTTCGAAATGAGAAACTGAAGGCTGAAATGATCCATCGAGACAAAGAACTGGCTAACCAGACACTCGATCTTATCAGAAAAAATAAATTTTTACTCAACATCAAAGAAGAACTTTTAAAACTAAAACGTCCCAACAACGATTTTGCCTTAAACGATAAGATTTCAAACCTCATTACTAAAATTGACAAGGACCTCGATCACAACAAACAATGGGAAGTATTCGAAACGGCCTTCGACGAAGTACATGAAGATTTTCTGAACAGGCTAAAAATATCCTATCCTAACCTTACACCCAAGGAACTTCGCTTGTGTGCCTACCTGAGATTGAATATATCATCCAAGGAGATCGCTCCACTCATGAATATCTCGGTCAGAGGTGTAGAGATTTGTAGGTACAGGGTTCGAAAGAAACTCAATATCGAAAGAGACACAAACATGACAAGTTTTATCATCAATTTTTAACATTGATGAAATACATTATCTTAACATTGAACCTTGTGATGTAGTAAATGTTTGTTATAAAATTAGTTTATAATATTGATATATTGAGATATAATAATTATGTTGATGTAGTAATGATGTATTAACAAATATTTAATGTTGTATTTTTGATGTAGTGAATAATTGTGGCATGCTATTAATAAGTGTTAAAATTGCAACCAGATTTGAAGACCGGATTTGGATTCCGGGATCAGGAAGGTTAATTTATTTCTAACATTTATTAAAATTTATGAAACAAACGATTTTTGCTCTTTTGTTTTTTTTAAGTTCTTTGGCTGTACACGCTCAGGAGCTTAATGTAAAGGGTGTTGTTACATCAGCTGATGATGGACTGCCTATTCCTGGAGCGACTGTAGTCGTTAAAGGAAAAACTACTGGAATTACTACCAACCTGGATGGGGTATATTCCTTAAAAGTCTCAGGTAATTCTACACTGATATTTTCATTTGTCGGACTAAAATCCCAGGAGATCGCAGTAAACAACAGAACTACCATTAACGTTTCCCTGGCTTCTGCAACCGAAGCCATTGAAGAGGTAGTTGTTGTTGGATATGGGACACAAAAGAAGAGTGTTGTAACTGGAGCCATCTCCAGTGTAAAAGCCAAAGACCTTGAAAAAGTCTCTCCTGGGCGCATCGATCAGGCCTTGCAAGGTAGAGTATCTGGTGTTACAGTAGCTGCCAATTCAGGGCAACCGGGTTCGAGTGCGACCATCAGGGTACGCGGTATTACTACTTTTGGGGATGGTGGAAACAACCCTCTCTGGGTTGTTGATGGAGTTGTAGTCGATGCTGGTGGCATCGGTTACCTGAACCAATCGGATATAGAGTCAATTGAAGTTCTTAAAGATGCTGCATCGGCTGCTATTTACGGAACTCGTGCGGCTACTGGTGTTATCATGGTCACCACTAAAAAAGGTGTTTCGGGAAAAATTAGTGTTAGTTACAATGGATTTTACGGCACATCTGCTCCTGCCAAGATGCTTAATTTGCTGAATGCCACTCAATATGGGGCTTTGTTGAATGAAAGGTCGGTGGCTGGTGGCGGTAATGTAGTCTTTCCAAATCTGAGTACCCTTGGTTTAGGTACCGATTGGCAAAAGGCTATTTTCAACAACAGTGCCAATCGCTATTCACATGAATTGAGTTTAAGTGGTGGCAATGATAAATCTACTTTCTATCTCTCTTTTGGTATCCAAGATCAACAAGGAATCGTGGCATCTACCATTTCAAATTTCAATCAAAAGAATATAAGGCTCAATGCTACGCACAAAATATCCAAGATCTTTACTTTTGGCGAGACAGTGGGTTATACGCATCAGAAACAATTGGGAATAGGCAACACCAACAGTGAATTTGGTGGTCCTTTGAGTTCAGCTATTAACCTTGATCCTACGACTCCACTTGTAGTCACTGATCCTTTAATTGCCAATGCGGCTCCTTACAGTGTAAACCCTGTCATCAGGGATGCAAATGGAAATCCTTATGGTATTTCATCGATTGTAGGTCAGGAGATGACAAATCCGATGGCCTATATCCAAACCCGAATGGGACAGTATGGATGGTCGGATAATTTTGTTGGGAATGCCTATTTACAGGCTGCCATAACCAAGAATATTGTTTTAAAATCTTCAGTGGGAGCAAAATTGGCCTATTGGGGCGACCAGGGTTTTAATCCGGTATTCTATTTAAGTGCAACAAATCAGGTGCTTAAAAACAATATTTACAAGAATAACTCAAACGTCTTCAACTGGAATGTAGAGAATACCATTACTTACTCGAACAAATTTAATGATCACAGTTTAAACGTTTTGTTAGGTCAGGCTAATTATGTTGACAATATTGGAGGAAGTTCGGGTGTTACACTTTATGACCTACCTATTACAAGTTATTCAGACGCTTCTTACAATTTCAATATACCAGATGCAACAAACAGGGTAGGAGGTGCTTCTGATTTTGTGTTGCATAAGTTATCCTCACTTTTTGCCCGCGTAAACTACAACTACAAAGAAAAGTATCTATTTACCGGGATCTATCGTCGCGACGGTTCCTCGAGGTTTGGTGCCAACCACAAGTTTGGGGTGTTCCCCTCTTTTTCGTTGGGATGGATCGTCTCTAAAGAAGATTTTTGGAAAGCCAACGATATAGTGAATCAGTTGAAAATCAGGGGTGGATACGGTGTTGTAGGAAACGATGCCATCCGTGACTTTGGATATTTGGCGACAGTCGGTGGAGGATTCAACTATACCCTGGGAAATTCCGGAAAAATCACGACAGGTTATGCCCCTGCCTCTCTGGATAATCCTGATTTGCGCTGGGAACAGACCTCACAGGCAAATATTGGTTTTGAAGCGAGGTTATTTAAGTCACTCAATTTGACAGTTGACTATTATGTTAAGAAAACTTCCGGCATTTTAAGACCAATTACCATCCCCGGATACGTTGGTGTCTCTTCTTCTCCGGTTGGAAACATTGCAGACATGCAAAACAATGGTTTGGAAGTGGAGTTGGCCTACAACAAGAAGTTCGGTCAGCTGAATTTTTCTGCCAATGGCAACATTGCTTACCTGAAGAATAAGGTTACTTATGTGGCTTCTGATGCAAACTATATAACAGGAGATGCCTCTTTTCAGTCGATGGGTGCTGTTACCAGGACTCAAGCCGGCGAATCCTATAACTCTTTCTATGGTTACAAGACAAATGGCATTTTCCAAAATCAGGCAGAAATTAATTCCTATACCAATTCTACTGGAGGTCTAATTCAGCCGAATGCCAAGCCTGGTGATTTCCGCTGGATAGATACCAATGGTGACGGAGTCATCACTGATCTTGACAAGCAATTCCTCGGAAGTAGTATTCCAAAATACACTTTTGGCTTGACCTTGAACTTCGATATCAAAAGCTTCGACTTGATGGTATTTGCATCCGGTGCTGCCGGAAACAAGATCTTTCAGGGATTGCGTCGATTGGATATCAGTAATTCAAACTGGCAGACAGTTGCCTTAAGCCGTTGGACAGGTGAAGGAACTTCCAACTCCTATCCCAGATTGACAAGCAATGATACGAATGGCAATTTTGGCAACATGTCTGATTTCTATTTGGAAAAAGGTGACTATGTTCGTCTCAAAGTGGTTCAATTTGGTTATTCACTGCCAGGTTACATTACAAGTAAAATCGGTGCCAGCAAGCTGCGGGTTTATTTGTCGGCCGAAAATTTGTTAACACTAACCAAATATACAGGTTACGATCCTGAAATTGGAGGCGGAGTTTTCGGTATTGATAAAGGAGTTTATCCTCAGGCACGTTCGTTCATGCTTGGCGTTCAATTACAATTTTAAAAAATCAGAGATATGAAAGGAAAAGTAATCAATTACTTATTCATAGCAGCGACCATGATGACTTCACTGGTCTCCTGCGATAAGGCATATTTAGAGATTCAGCCCAAAGGCCAATTTCTTTCTGCCAATTACTATGCAGACAAAGATCAGGCATATTCTGCCCTCGTTGGAGTGTATGATGTTCTGAGAAAAAATTCCGGCGGTTTTGAAAACATGATTACGATGATGAACGCAGGTTCAGACGATAATTATGCCGGCGGTGGAGGCTCAACTGACGGAGCCGGAATCCAGGGTTTCTCCAATTATACTTTGAACGCCGTTATCATGCCGGGAAGTTTCTGGAGTGACCATTACCAGGGGATTTTCAGGGCCAATACCTTGTTGTCAAAATTGACTGGCGTGACCATGGATGCCACTTTAAAGGCTAGATTTGCAGCCGAAACCAAGGCATTACGTGCATTGTACTATTTCAACCTGGTAAGAATGTTCAAGAATGTACCACTTCTTCTTGATCCTTTGACTGCTACCAACATGTATGATGTCATGCAGGCAGCCCCTGCAGCTGTATATGCACAAATTGAGAAGGATCTTACTGAAGCCATCGCTGATTTACCTGTAACTGTTTCTGTTTCAACGGAAGGAGGTCGCTTGTCAAAAGGTGCTGCACAGGCCTTGCTTGGAAAAGTTTATCTTTTTGAGAACAAAGGATCACTTGCAGCTGCTCAACTGGCTCTCGTTAATGGAACCCCAGGTGGAACCAGTCAATATGGCTACAGACTTTTGTCAAGCTTCAGCGATCTATGGGTAACAAGTAACAAATTCAATACCGAATCTATTATCGAAGTTAGTCACAGCAGTGCTGGAAATTCCGACTGGGGTTGGTGGGGCAGTGGCAGTGACGAAGGCAATTCAGTGAATATAATGGTAGGGCCAAGAAGTTATTCAAGACCTGCAGGGTCAACCGCTCCTGACCTTCCTTCGGGATGGAGTTTCAATGTTTTCACCCAGGATTTATACGATGCAATGAAATTGGATCCGCGCTTTGGCGCTACAGTTTTTGATCTGAAAGCACTGAAAGCTGCGGGGAAGGCTGATTACATTGCCGGCTATATGGATACTGGCTATTTCCTGAATAAATTTCTACCACGTCAATCTGATGTAAGAACCGGTGGCGGTGCCCTTGAATTAAATTACAAACAGGATACCTATGTCATCCGTCTGGCCGACACATATCTGATGGAAGCTGAAGCACTTGGAGCGACAGGAGCCAGAGCGCAGGCACTTCTCGATGCTGTACGTGCTAGAGTAGGACTCCCCTCAGTTGCCGTTTCATTACCCGCAATCAAAGCCGAACGCCGGATGGAACTGGCTGGAGAAGGACATCGTTTCTTTGATTTGGTACGGTGGGGTGATGCTACCGCGAAGTTGGGTACCAGAGGCTTTGTTGCCAACAAGAATGAGATCTTCCCAATTCCTTACAGAGAATTGCAGGGTACCAAACTGGTACAAAATCCGGGATATAATTAACTTAGCATAAAATATATGAACATGAAGAAAATAACGATCATTTACAGCTTTGCATTGCTACTGCTCGTTTCGGCTGCAAGTTGTACTTTAAAGGATGGTATTGATCAGAACCTGGCGTTTCTTACAACCGCAGCCTCAGGCAATGTCAGTAAAGTTTTCGACATCAGCAATGATAACTCAGGAAAAGTCAGGATTACACCCACAGGTGAAGGCGTTAGTTCTTTCCTGGTAAGTTTTGGTCATGGTACTGGTGCAAGTGCTTCTGCCACTGTCTTGACAGGAGGAAATACGACCCATGCCTATCCCGAAGGAAGCTATGTAGTTTCCATCGCTGCTACAGATATGGCTGGAAATCAAACAACTACTACTTATCCTTTGGTAGTTACCTACAGGGCACCGGAAAATATAGCGGTTACCTTAACACAGTCGGTCCACAATCTGAAGGTTAGTGCAAAGGCCGATTATGCAGCCTCATACATGGTTTATTTTGGTGATGTAACCAATGAGGCCGGTACAGCTTTGGCAAGTGGCGCAGAAATTTCCCATGTGTATGCAACTTCCGGAAATTATAGTGTCAGGGTAGTTGCATTGAGCGGTGGTGCTGCAAAATCTGAGAAAGTGACTCCCATCATCGTGACCGATCCATTTGGATTTCCAATCGACTTTGACAATGCATTTATCAGTTACTTCTTTGGTACTTTTGGTGGCGGTCAGCAATTTGCTGTTGTTGCCAATCCGAGTGCTACTGGCATTAACACCAGTGCAAAAGTTGGAAAATTCACAAAAGGATTCGAAGGATGGAGCGGAACCTACAGTCCTTTGGATGTTCCCATTGATTTTTCAAATGGGAAGAAAATTAAGGTTTGGGTGTACAATCCGGATCCGGCACTGGTCGGCAAAAAATTGAATGTGGAACTTGAAGCAGCTGTTGGTGGTTCACCCTCCAACGGAGTAGCAGTACTTAAAGTTGCACTTACAAAATCGGGTGCATGGGAAGAGTTGGTATTCGATTACGGTACCATCCCTGCCATACCGGTAACTGCCAAATTTGGACAATTGGTTCTGCGTTTCAATGATTCATTCGATGGGGCTGGTGCAATTGTTTATGTCGACAATTTTAGATTAACCAATTAATTAAATAAATATGAAAAGAATATTCAAATATCTTTTGGGTGTATTTGTCGTATTTCTCCTCGGTTACGGTTGTACAAATACCAACTATACTTTGGGTGACCTTACTGCACCTTCTGGCATAGTTATTACAGCAGAAATCGTTGGTGCCACTACGGCAAGTCCTACAGGTGATGGATCTGGTGATGTCAAAATTACCATTACAGCCAATAACGCATTGTCTTACAAAGTAGATTACGATGCCAGTACTCCTTTGGATCTCGTTTACCTGCCTACTGGTTCGGTAACCAAGAAATACACTAATTTGGGTACCAATACCTACAAGATTACTGCGGTTGTTTTCGGTAAAGGTGGTACATCTTCAACTTTAACAAAAGATGTTACTGTGAGAAGTGATTTTACAGTTGCTCCTGCTATCGTTGCCAGTTTGACAGGTGGAGCCTCCAAAACGTGGGTCGTTGACAAGAGCGTTGCGGGTCATTTCGGTGTAGGTCCTTGGTCGGCAACTTCTGTTGGTCCAGAGTGGTGGGCAGCTGGAGTCAATGAAAAGGTCGCTTGTTGTAACTGCTTTTACACAGCTAATTTTACCTTCACCAAAGTTACTTCAAATGGTACTTATACCTTGAAGGTTACCAGTCCTGACGGAGCTTTTACAAAGACTGGTTCTTTGGCAAGTATTGCTGGTATCCCTGGTTCAGGTGATGAAGGTTGTTATAGTTTTGCAGGTGGAACCGCGGCCTTCACTTTTGGTCCCTCCAGTTCTGGAGTTGCAGCTTCTGCGCCTTCTACCAAAACAGCCATGATGCTTTCTGGAACTTCAACATACATTGGCTACGGAGCGCTTCAAAAGGAGTATGAAATTATGGTGATCACGGATACGTACATGTACCTAAGGGTTCAGGGAACTGAAACTGGCAATGCATGGTACATAAAATTGAAACCGGTTTAATCCAATGTACAATGGAAAAAGTAAGTATTGAAGTTCAATTTGGTATTTACTTCTTTAAATAAGATAAGAATGGAGGAGGAATAACTCCTCCATTCTTATTCTTTTGACAACCTTTATCCTATTTTCTTTCCCTTTATGACCATCAAACAGTTGAGTTAAGGACTGTTTTTCTTTTCAAGATACTATGAAATCAATCTATTTTACTTTTTACGCCTATTTGTTAATTGGAGGAGTGGTGTTGATCTCGTGCAGCAAAGGAGGCAATTCACCCGATGTCCCCGTTGCAAATGTGGTAACACCGGTAGTGACAATTCTTGATGTTAGTCAACCCATTACAGCAGGCAATACCACCATGCAGTTTTACTTAAATTTGGACAAATCTGCCACCACAGCAGTATCCGTAGATTATTCCTTGTCGGATGGTACTGCCATTTCACCTGCTGATTTTGCATCATCCTCTGGAACTATAACTTTTGCGGCAGGGAAGACACAGGCGACCATTGATGTTGCAATCAAGGGAGATCCTACTAATTTGCGTCGAAACAATATTCAATTTTCGGTAACTCTAAGCAAGCCGGTGGCATGTACCATTGGAAACAACACGGCGAAAGGGACGATTCAAACTGAAGACGGAACATTTTTGCCTACCGACAATACTGGCTATTCAACCCCATTGTCCTACCCGGGTATGACACTTGTTTGGAATGACGAGTTTACGGGAACTAGTATTGACGCGAGTATATGGAATCAGGAAATTGGGAATGGCAGCGGTGGTTGGGGGAATAATGAACTTGAATATTATACCAATAGTCTGAAGAACAATTTTTTATCCAATGGAAATCTGATTATTGAAGCCAGAAAAGAGGCAATCAGCGGATTTAACTACTCTTCTACCAGGATGACAACCCAAAACAAAAAGAGCATAAAATATGGTCGTATCGATATCAGAGCAAAATTGCCAGTTAGTAAGGGTATGTGGCCGGCATTGTGGATGCTGGGCTCCAATATTACTTCTGTTGGTTGGCCTGCCTGCGGAGAAATGGATATCATGGAGCTGGTAGGTTCCAGTCCGGGGAGAGTGAGGTCAACCATGCATTGGAAGTCTGTTGCAGGAGTTCACTTATCGAGTGGAGCAGATTATAATTTGCCGTCCGGCGATTTCTCCCAACAATTTCATGTTTTTAGTATGGTTTGGAGTCAGGACCTGATTAAGAATTATGTGGATGATAAACTCGTCCTCACAGTAACCGGTGCAGATGCCGGAGCTGCCAGCTATCCATTCAACGCATCTCAATTTTTCATTTTCAATGTGGCCGTTGGTGGCGATTGGCCTGGACCACCCGATGCATCTACTCAGTTTCCACAACGGATGTTTGTTGATTACGTAAGGGTTTTTCAATAATGAAAGTAGTACTATATCACTCTGTTAGAGATTTTATTTACTTTCATGTTTAATTTACATTTTATGCCATTGCTTCCCAGATACCGTTTGATTTTTGGTTTGATTGTCATCCTATTTTCACTGTTTGTCTTCAACTGCGCAAAAAAAAGTGAACCTGAGCCACTACCAAAACCAAATCCGATACCGGTTCCAGTCGGAACTGGAAAATCCGATGTAGCTCTCTGGTTGACCAATCCAGATCAACAGGTCTATTTTAAGAAACAAGGCATTGTGTTGAATTTCAGCAATTCATCCAATTATAATCCGTCTATATTGGTTGATACCACCCAGACCTTCCAGTCTATGGATGGATTCGGTTTTGCACTTACAGGTGGAAGTGCTGCGCTGCTTGGACAGTTGGCCTCGGCAGAGCGGGATGGCTTGATCAGGGAGCTATTTACTTCAGATAGTACTTATATAGGCATCAATTACCTACGCATCAGCATTGGTGCTTCAGATCTCGATGCCAGTGTCTTTTCATACGATGATATGACAGGTTCACAGACTGATATAGGATTGCAACATTTCAGCATTGATCCCGACAAGGTCAATTTGATTCCAATATTGAAAGGGATCATTTCAATCAATCCTTCAATTAAAATTCTTGGTTCTCCGTGGTCGGCACCTGCATGGATGAAATCGAATCTGAGCCCCAAAGGCGGAAGTTTAAAACCAGAATACTATGGCGAGTATGCCAACTACTTCGTGAAATATGTAAAGGCAATGGAAGCGCAAGGGATTAAAATTGATGCAATTACTCCTCAGAATGAGCCATTAAATCCCAACAACAATCCAAGCATGAGTATGTCAGCAGCAGAGCAGACTGAATTTGTTAAAAATTATTTGGGTCCTGCCTTTCAGACAGCTAACCTGTCGACAAAAATTATTCTGTATGACCATAATTGTGATGTGGCTTCCTATCCACTGGCCATCCTCGCTGATGCTGCTGCCCGGAAGTATGCTGATGGATCGGCCTTTCACCTCTATGCGGGCGATATTAGTGTGTTGACGCAGGTTCACAATGCCTATCCAGACAAGAATGTCTACTTTACAGAACAGTGGGTAGGTGGACCCAGTAACTTCGCGGGGGATTTGAAATGGCATGTAAAAAATCTGATTATTGGTGCATCCAGAAATTGGAGTAAGAATGTAATAGAATGGAATCTTGCATCTGATCCCAATTATTATCCACATACAGTTGGTGGATGTTCAACTTGCCTGGGTGCACTTACCATAGGCACTTCTGTAAATAGAAATGTATCCTACTATATCATTGCACATGCTTCGAAATTTGTGAAGAGTGGTTCCAAAAGAATAGCTTCGAACAATCCTGCCAATTTGTCAAACGTAGCTTTTAAAACAACCGAAGGTAAAAAAGTACTTATCGTTCTTAACGAAAGTGTATCCAACCAATCATTTAATATCCAATTTAACGACATGATCGTGCCAACTGAATTAGCTGGAGGAGCAGTTGGAACTTATGTCTGGTAAATCCATCTGGCTAAAGGTATTGAGTACCAAATATTTATTCTAACAACAACAACGACTTCAAGATGAATTCATCAAAATCTTCAACTTTTTTGAGTCTTGCACTCTGCCTCGCTTTGCTGATTTCATGCAATCAGGAGGCAACAAAGCCTGATAAAATAGAGAGCAGGGTGAATGACTTGCTTACCAGAATGACACTGGATGAAAAAATTGGTCAAATGACCCAGGTAGATCCTGGTTTTGCGGGAGGTGAGGAACAGCTAAAGAAAGCGATCAGAGATGGTCGGTATGGCTCATTACTCAATCTTTTTGGCGTCGAACGCGTGAACGAAATTCAAAAAATTGCCATGGAAGAGAGCCGACTCGGCATCCCATTGCTAATTGGTCGGGATGTAATACATGGTTATCGGACAATTTTCCCCATTCCGCTTGGAATGGCTGCCTCCTGGAATCCGGAAATTGTAAGAAAAGCATACAGAATATCTGCAATTGAATGTTCTTCGCAGGGTATCAAATGGACTTTTGCCCCGATGATCGATATTACCTGGGATCCTCGGTGGGGAAGAATTGCTGAGGGTTGCGGAGAGGACCCCTTTCTCGCTTCGACTTTGTCGCAGGCCATGGTAAAGGGTATCCAGGGGGAGGATCTGACCGATCCAACGGCAGTTGCCGCTTGCGCCAAGCATTTTGTAGGTTATGGTTTTGCCGAGGCAGGGCGAGATTACAATACTACTTACATTTCAGAACCGGTACTTAGAAATATAGTCCTGAAACCCTTTAAAGCTGCAAGTGATGCAGGCGCTTTAACTTTCATGTCGGGGTTCAATGACCTCAACGGTACGCCTGCTTCGGGAAATGAATTCACCTTAAAACAAATACTTAGAAAGGAATGGGGATATCGGGGAATGGTAGTCAGCGATTGGGCTTCTATCTCAGAGATGATTTCTCATGGATTCGCTGCCAATGAAAAGGAAGCTGCTTATAAGGCTTTGAGGGCAGGAGTCGATATGGAGATGTCGAGTCAAACTTATGCAGGTAATATCAAGACGCTTTTAAAAGAGGGGAAGATAGACCAAAAAATGGTGGATGATGCAGTCGGAAATATTTTAAGAGTTAAATTTAAACTTGGCTTGTTCGAAAATCCCTACACAAATCCGGAAGCCCAGAAACAAATATTGAATCCTGAATTTCTGGATCATGCCAGGAAAGTTGCACGCGAAAGTGCTGTCTTGCTGAAAAACAGAGCAAAAATACTTCCTCTGTCGCAGAAGATTCATTCTGTAGCGGTCATCGGTCCACTGGCAGATTCACCTCGCGACCAGCTTGGAACTTGGGTTTTCGATGGCAAAGCTGAAAATTCAGTAACGCCTCTTACAGCCATCAGGGAAGTTCTTGGAGCTGATAAGGTGAATTTTATCAAAGGTTTACAATACAGTCGTGACAAGAATAAGAGTGATTTTGCAAAGGTAGTCGCTGTTGCCAAACAATCAGATGCTGTTGTTTTTTTTGGTGGTGAAGAGTGGATTCTTTCGGGTGAAGGCCAGTCACGTGGAGAGATAAATCTTCCTGGGGTCCAGGACGAATTGCTCGATGAATTGGCAAAAATAGGAAAACCATTGATCGTGGTCATAATGGCAGGCCGTCCACTTGCCATAGGCAATCTTCTCAACAAGGCAGATGCAGTGTTGTATGGTTGGCATGGCGGTTCGATGGCTGGCCCTGCATTGGCTGATCTGATTTTTGGTAAAGAGTCTCCTTCTGGGAAGCTGCCAGTTACCTTTGTCAAAGGTTCAGGCCAAATTCCATTTTATTATTACCACAACAATACCGGAAGACCTGCCTCATCCAAATTCTGGACGCCAATGGACAGTATTCCGGTTGTTAATCCTCAAAATTCCCTGGGCTATAAGTCATTCCATCTTGATTATGGATTTACTCCGCTGTTGCCTTTTGGCTATGGATTGAGTTATACTACCTTCAGATATGGTGCCTTGAAACTTTCATCCCTGTCTATGTCAACTACAGGATCCATCAATGTCAAAGCCTCCATCTCGAATACAGGAGCCTGTGATGCCGATGAAATTGTTCAACTTTACATTCGCGACAGGGTGGGTTCAATAACCAGACCAGTGAAAGAACTGAAAGGATACCAAAGAATACCAATTGCACAAGGGAAAACGATAGAGGTAGAATTTCTATTGAAGGCCAAGGATTTGGAATTCTTTAATGGGAAGGAAAATGTTATCGAACCCGGGGAATTTGATGTATGGATTGGGCCAAACTCTGCTGAAGGTTTACATGGTGAATTTACCATCCAATAATTATGACAAACCGTTTCTATGTTGCTGATAATATGATAATTGAATAATTTAATGCAATCATGGAAAAATTAGTTTGCTTGTTGATCGGGTGTGGAATGGCCATGACCTAAGCTTTAAATAATCAGAACAGGAGGATTTGGGTAATCTACTCGCAAATGAACCTAAAAATTGATAAACAAATGAATAGTAAGATATTGTTGTTTCTTATGTCGTTTTTGGCTTTCTACCTTCCGGGGTTTTGTAAATTTCCAGAAAAGAGATGGATATCCGAAGATCCAGCTAAAAAATATCAACTGGTATGGAGCGATGAGTTTGGTTATGCCGGATTGCCGGATCAAAATAAGTGGAGTTTTGATCAGGAGGGAAATGCCTCAGGATGGGGAAACAACGAAGCTCAATATTATACCAAAGATCGCCTTCAAAATGCAGAAGTGAAGGGAGGATTCCTCTACATCAATGCCATCAAGGAGGATTTCCAGGGTAAAAAATATACATCAGCGCGGTTGATTACCAAGGCAAAGGGGGATTGGCTGTATGGAAGAATTGAGGTAAATGCAAAGTTGCCGGATGGCAAAGGGATGTGGCCGGCCATCTGGATGCTACCAACCGATTGGAAATATGGTGGCTGGCCTGCCTCCGGAGAGATAGACATCATGGAAAATGTTGGTTATGACCCATGTTGGATTGTTGCTTCTGCCCACACCCAATCCTACAACCACGTTCAAGGGACACAAAAGAACAATAAGATCCTGATCGCTGATTGTTATACTAAGTTTCATCTCTACGCACTCGAGTGGGAAGCTTCCGAATACAGGATTTACGTCGACGATCAGCTCTATTTTACCTTTAAAAATGAAGCGACGGGCTTCAAGGTCTGGCCATTTGACCAGCGATTTCATCTTCTGCTCAATGTCGCTGTAGGTGGAAATTGGGGTGGGTCGAAAGGAATCGACGATACCATCTTTCCAAAGACAATGGTGGTGGATTATGTGCGGGTGTACCAAAGGCGATAATTGTTGAAAGCGCTTTTATCCGTTTTAATCCGCATGTCATTTCGAAGATATTTTTTTGCTATTGTTTAAAGAAATTTCATCCATGAAAACGATATCCTCTCTTGTGGTTGTCTTTTGCCTTCTTGCCACTCTTCAACTGAAATGTGATGCGAAGAGGCCAAATACCCTCAAACGCACCACCAAGAAGGAGGAGGTTCAGTTTTGGCTTACATCACCCTCTGCTGGGACGCTATTTCAGAAGCAGGCATCTTTATTTATGGTAAAGAAGGATCAAAGTACAATTGACCCTGTCATTGTGGTGAATGACCAGGAGCGTTTTCAAACCATGGATGGCTTTGGGAATTGCCTGACTGATGGCAGTGCCATGTTACTTCACAAAATGAGTGGTTCGGCAAGAACTGTCTTGCTGAAGGAGTTGTTTTCAACCGATGGCAACAACATCGGGATCAGTTACCTGCGTATTTCTTTGGGCGCTTCCGATTTGAGTAGTCAACCATATAGCTTTGATGATATACCAAATGGTGAGACTGACTTTGAACTTAAAAATTTTTCTATCGATCAAAACAGGAAAGACCTCATCCCAATTTTAAAGGAAATCTTGCAGATCAATCCCGGGATCAAAATACTTGCTTCGCCCTGGTCGGCACCTGTCTGGATGAAGACAGTTGCCAGTTTCAAGGGAGGAAGTCTGAAAAAAGAGTGTTTCGAGGTCTATTCCAAATATTTTGTCAAATACCTTGAAGAAATGAAAATGGAAGGTATAATCATTGATGCCATTACCATCCAAAATGAACCACTTCATCCCGGCAATGTGCCAAGCATGTTGATGTTGCCTGAGGATCAGGCACAATTCATCAGTGAGAACCTGGGTCCTTCCTTTCAAACGGCAGGGCTCAAAACAAAAATCATCGTGTATGACCACAATGCCGACAAAATAGGTTACCCATTAACCATTCTCAGAGATAAGGAAGCCTCCAAATATGTGGATGGCTCTGCCTTTCATCTTTATGCCGGGAAAATGGAAGCGCTTTCAGATGTGCATAAGGAGTTCCCCAATAAGAATCTATATTTTACGGAGCAATGGATTGGAGCGCCAGGTAAATTGCAACAGGATCTGGCGTGGCACATCAAGACCCTCATCATTGGAGGTAGCCGAAACTGGTGCCGAAACGTACTCGAGTGGAACATGGCAGCTGATTCAGCCAATGACCCGCACACTACAGGAGGGTGCGACCGTTGTCTTGGAACAATAACGGTGCAAGGTGATCAGGTAATGCGAAATCCAGGCTACTACATTCTTGCCCATGCCGCTAAATTTATCAGACCTGATGCTGTTAGAATCGCATCAAGTGAGTTAGAATCCCTGCCAAATGTTGCTTTTCAAACGAAAGACGGTGCCAAAGTGCTTGTGGTGCTGAACGACTCAAAGGATCTCTTGAAATTTGTGATAAGCGACCATGGAATGGTAGTTCATGTAAAGCTGGATAAGGGTGCGGTAGCTACATTTGTTTGGTAGGCGCGTGTTCAATCGAAATATTCGAAAAATTGATTCATTGGAAAAAATAGTCTGTTGATATTTTGAAATTATTGGACAATCAAAGCTATAATTAGGTTTGAAAAAGAGCAAATGCCTTTTTGCTTCTTGTCAGAATAGTATATTTTTGACTCAAACTAATTTACTGTTTCCATGGAAGAAAATGATAAATTGTCACAAGAGTACACCGCCATCAAAGGTCTTCGCCTGGCAGCCAGGATTACAGGAACACTTTGGATACTTTTTTGTCTCCTTTTTTTGATAGGTTACCTGATGGAAGGGATTCAAAAAAGCGGAGGAAAATTCGTGATGCCGGGTGATTGGCTCGGTGTTGCCACTGAAGTGTTTATTTTTATCGGTCTGGGTGGCTTAATAGTTGCATACTGGCGTGAAGGGAAAGGTGGCTTGATTTCATTCGTAGCCTTCCTGTTGTCGGCAGTTTGTCTCGTAGCAGATCCTCAACTTACTTTCAGTTTTATCTTTCTGTTTCTGTTTCTTCCAACAGTTTTGTATTTGGCTTATTGGTGGGCCAGTAAAAGATCAAAATAGCTCATTCTTCCTCTTACTCATCCCTCATAACTCTGCTTGTGTTTGTTAATCAGATCATTGCGCATATTGAGCAATTTTTCTGAAATTCCAACTTTGTAGATGTGGGGCATGATGAACCGTTTGTGCTCTTCTGGTAGTTGTTTTTCCCTGAGTGCCAGATATTCATGACATTCTGAAGGTGAAGGCATTTTATTCAGAATCTGGCCATTCCGGAGAACGGGTTGCAGCAATTGCTCGCACCTGAGATGACAGACCTTTGTCCGTTTGTCTGCTTGTGTGGGATGGTAGAGCCATTCACATTTTCCTGGAATTTCATCGTCAAGTAAGATTCCATCCCGAAAGATATTTCCCTCCTCATCGAAAAAACGCCAAACCGATTTTTTCCCCGGCAGTGTATTCTTTTCTATATTCTCGGAAATCTTCATGCTGGGTATTAAGTTGCTTTCGCACAACTTGTAAACGCCATCGAGTGATGCATCCGGCTTACCTGTTACGAGTTCTGTGCCGACGCCAAAACCATCAATCGGCGCCAGTTGATCTTCAAGACTTTTGATGACATATTCATTCAATTGATTTGAAACGAGAATTTTAACCATCTTTAAACCCTCCTTGTCGAGCATTTTGCGTGCTTTCTTGCTTAAATATGCCAAGTCTCCACTGTCGAGCCTGATTGCAACCAGTTGAGCTCCTACCTGTGCCATCTCTTTTGCCACCAGTATTGCGTTGGGGACTCCACTTCTCAGTGTGTCATAGGTGTCAACCAACAAGATGGTGTTTTGTGGATTGATGGACGCATAGGTCCTGAACGCTGTCAATTCGTTCTCGAAACTTTGGATCCAGCTGTGTGCCATGGTGCCTGACACCGGAAGATGGTACATCCTTCCTGCTTGCACATTCGAAGTGGATGAAGCTCCTCCAAGTATCGCCGCTCGGCTGGCCTGCAGGCCACCGTAGCCGTGGGAACGGCGCAATCCAAAATCTGAAAATGGCTTACCGTTGGCTACCAATTTGATCCGGAAGGCTTTGGTAGCTATCAAAGATTGGAAATTGAGGATGTTTAATAACAAAGTTTCAATCAGTTGAGCCTCAATAAGATCGGCCTCTATACGAACGATTGGTTCATTGGGGAAGACAAGTTCGCCCTCCCTTACAGATGTGATATCGCCTTTGAAGCTAAAATCACGAAGATATGTCAGAAATTCAGGCTTTAAATCCAGGGTGCTTAAGTAAGAAATGACCTCATCGTCGTATCTAAAGGAGTGCAATTGGTCCAGGAAGTCGGCCATCCCAGCGAAAACTAAAAATCCACCTTGAAAGGGATTGGTCCGGAAAAAATATTCAAAAACGGCTTTTTCACTTTGCTTCCCGGCAAAATAGTATCCCTGAGCCATGGAAAGTTCGTAAAAATCAGTGTACAAACCGTTGATATGTACGGATTTAGGAACCATCTTAACGCTCAATGGTTTGAGACCTGTTTGGACCAACTGAAACGATAGTGATCGGCACTTTGAGGTACTCTTCGACAAAGTGGATGTAGGAGGTAAGCTGTTTTGGGAATTTTGAAGTATGGTCAACCTCGGTTAAATCTGTTTTCCATCCATCTAACACTTCATATTGTGGAATAACTTGATCGTCAATTTCATTGGGGAAATCCTTTGTAATTTTTCCTGCGATGGAATAGGAGGTACAAATCTTTATATCTTCAAATTTATCCATTACATCAGCTTTCATCATGATCAGATCTGTTACGCCATTGATCATGATGGCGTAGCGGAGGGCAACAAGATCGAGCCAACCGCACCTTCGCGGCCTTCCGGTAGTTGAACCATATTCATTTCCGATTTTGCGAAGTGTATCTCCTGTTTCATCAAGCAATTCGGTAGGGAAAGGGCCACTTCCAACCCTTGTACAATACGCTTTGAAGATTCCATAAACCTTCCCGATTTTATTGGGGGCAATTCCCAGTCCGGTGCAGGCACCAGCCGTGATGGTGTTCGATGAAGTTACAAAAGGGTAGGAACCAAAATCGATGTCGAGCATGGTGCCTTGAGCCCCTTCTGCGATAATCGATTTGCCTGCCAAAAGCTGTTCATTGATAAAATGTTCGCTGTCGATCAGCTGGAATTTTTTGATCACTTCTATTCCTTCAAACCACTCTTTTTCATAATCATGAAGCGCTTCTTCGTAATCGAAATGATAAAATTTAGTAAGCATCTCTGCATGTTGCGCTACCCTCGACTGGTATTTCTCATTGAAATTGTGCAGTATGTCGCCGATTCGCAACCCGTCCCTGCCAATTTTATCCCGGTAGGTGGGTCCGATGCCCTTGAGCGTTGACCCGATCTTGCCGGCTCCTTTGGCATTTTCGGATGCTGCATCCAGCAAACGGTGGGTCGGAAGGATCAGGTGGGCTTTTTTGGAGATGTACAATGTCTTGGTGAGGTCGAAACCAATATTCATCAAAGAATCTATCTCCTTTTTGAAAATAGAAGGATCGATAACCACCCCATTGCCAATGATGTTGATCTTGTCACCCCTGAAGATGCCCGACGGAATGGTATGCAAGACATGCTTGATGTTGTTGAATTCCAGTGTATGGCCTGCATTGGGACCTCCCTGAAAACGGGTGATGACATCATATCTTGGTGTAAGCACATCCACTACTTTTCCTTTTCCTTCGTCTCCCCATTGGAGACCTAACAATACATCAACTTGCATCTGATTTCTTTATTTAGAGATTAGACAAAAACACACAAAATTAAGCCAAATTTGGCAGAATTGAGCATGATTTCAGATAAGGTGCGAGGAATAATGCACAATCGGTGGTTCATTACTTGATTGTCCTGCTAAGGTATGCAGGAGGCAATCAAGATGTCAAACGAAAGCCTTGGTGCAATCATTTGAATGCCTGGTGTATCTAAAACTGTCTGGATTGCAGCATCTCCTGAGGGGACAAATAAATTTTAATGCCTATTTTCCATCACTTACTTTGTCTCATCCGACTCTCCATAGAGATAGAGTGAGTGGTGCGAAAGTTTAAAATTATGCAGTGCACAAGCATCTTCAATGATTTGTCTGATGCGCTCATCGTGGAATTCAGTTACTTTCCCGGAACGAATGTCAATCAAGTGATCGTGTTGGGTGGTCGCCAGGGTCTTCTCAAATTGGGCTATATTTTTACCAAACTGATGTTTTACCACCAATTTACAATCCAGCAATATCTCGATTGTGTTGTATAGAGTCGCTCTGCTGACGCGGTAATTCTTATTTTTCATTGAGATGTAAAGCGTCTCAATATCAAAATGCCCATCACGTGAGTAGATCTCGTCAAGGATGGCATATCGCTCAGGCGTCTTGCGATGCCCGTTTCTTTCAAGGTATTCGGTGAAGATATTCTTGACCGTTTCTTTATTTTTCTGTATGCTATTCATACTTAAACTAAGTTAAAATAGAGTGTAAAGATAATTTATTTTTTAGGAATGTGACAATCTGTGCTACAAAAGAGGGGAACGATCGAAAAATAAATGTATCATTTTGATATTTAATAATATAAAACTAAAATATTTTTTCAATTCCAACAGAATGCCACATTTCTATCATTTTTTTTACCTTGTATATTCGGTCATGAAAAGCCTCACAAACGATCTGATTTGGATTTTAATATTTTTTATTTGGTTGTAAATGAGAGTTCTAATTTATTTTTTTCATGGTTTCATGCTCAATAATTTGGCCAAATTGAGAATATTGGTCAAACAACAGCTTGTACTTCTCGACGTTAGCTGGTATTGGGAGGTATTCGGTTTCGAATCCACTGCCCATGGCCTTTTGGGCCTCCGAAATAGTGGAATAGAGACCTCCTACCACGGCAGCCGCCATGGCGCTTCCCAAGGCGCAGGCTTGTTCGCTTCTGGCTACCAGGATTGGTTTGTTGATCACATCAGCCACTACCTGCATCACGAATTTCGATTTTTTGGCCACCCCGCCCAAGGCAATTACGCCTTCGATTGGAATTCCCTCTTCGGTGAAGCGATCGATGATTTTTTTCGATCCGAAGGCAGTAGCTTCAACCAATGCCCGAAAGATCCCCGGTGCATCGGAACCCAGATTTAGTCCGAAAAGGGCTCCTTTCAACAATTGATTGGCATCGGGCGTTCTGCGACCGTTCAACCAGTCGAGCGCAAGGATTCCTGTCTCACCAATTTGAATTTTTTCAGCTTCAACAGTCAGCCAGGGAATCATTTCATCAGCTAGCTCAGTAATTAAAGTGGTTTTCGTGGCTTCATCCAGAAGCATCGACTGATTGATGAGCGCTTCAGCAGGTCCAAGTAAAATATTTCTAAACCATGCATAGACATCGCCAAAGGCTGATTGGCCGGCTTCCAGTCCCAACATTCCCGGCACAACTGATCCATCTACCTGCCCGCAAATGCCTTTGACGAATTTTCCACCTACCTCTTCGGAGGGGGCAATCAGGATATCGCAGGTGGAGGTCCCCATGATTTTACTCAGGAAATAGGGTTTAATCTCACCCCCGAGTGCGCCAATGTGGGCATCAAACGATCCTGTTCCGACCGCAACATTTTCATTTAACCCAAGTCGTTCGGCCCATTCGGCAGTTAGATTTCCGGCTTTGATGTCGCAGGTAAAGGTTTCTGTGAACAATCGTTCCCGTAAACCTGAGAGCAGCGGATCAAGTTTTTGGAGAAATGCTTCTGAGGGTAATCCATCAAATTCGGCATGCCACATGGCTTTGTGACCGGCGGCACACCTGCTTCTTTTCATCTCAACCGGGTTTGTATTTCCTGTCAGCAAAGCTGGAATCCAATCGCAATGCTCTACCCATGAAAAAGCAGCTTTTCGCACCCGGTCATCTTCGCGTAAAACGTGCAGGATCTTGGCCCAAAACCATTCAGAGGAGTAAATACCCCCCTCAAATTTCGTATAGTCAGTACCACCCCAATTTTTGGCCAATTTGTTGATCTCTTCTGCCTCAGAGGTACCGGTGTGGTCTTTCCAGAGAACAAACATCGCGTTGGGATTTTCGGCAAACTCCGGCTTCAAGGCCAAGGGTGTACCATGGATGTCGACAGCAACCGGAGTTGAACCTGTTGTGTCAATGGAGATAGCGATAACATTTTTGGCGATATTTTGCGGTGCCTTCGATAGAACTTCCACGATCGTTTTTTCAATTCCTTCCAAATAGTCCAAAGGATGCTGACGGAAGCGGTTGTTGAGCGGGTCACAATATTTTCCTGATTTCCAACGGGGATAATAAAAAACTCCGGAAGAAATCTCCTGGCCATTTGATGCATCGACAAGCACAGTTCTGACTGAATCTGTACCGTAATCTACTCCTATCGTATACTTAGACATTTTGAATTATTAAATATGTTTATGATGTTTGGAAAGCTTAGATGAGTACAAAAGTTGTTTTAATCTCCAAAATGAAAGAGGAGTTTGCCCGAAAGATCTTTACCTGACGGTTGGTAGTCGTTGCGTTGACTATTCGGTCCTTCGTTTTCGGCTTTCGTAAATTTTGTACCGATGGCACTGATCCCATGTAGAACAGATATCTGTCCGGAAGGAAAAGGAGGAATTACCCCACCTTTTGCAAATTTAGCCTGTTTAGGTGTAAATAGGTGAAGGTACAAATCGGAAGTTGCAGAAACGATGGTGAATGGAAGCTCCTTTGTTTGAACCTGCACAGCATAAAAATTGGCGTAATAACCTTTGAACTCTGGATAATCCCAGGATTCTCCTGTGATGGTATTGTTGTATTTTTTGCTGTAAATGCCAAATTCTGTGCCTTTTAGTCGATTTTTCCAAACATGGTACGGACCATTGGCAAGCAAAGTTGCTCCAGTTACCAAGTTCTCAGGATAATCAAAGGTTATTCCGGCAAAATCTGTTTTACCGGTCGGATGATACTGGTAATCAAGTTCAAGCCAGCCACCTGGCCACATGGTCCATCTCGCAAAACATTGAGGAGATTTGTTGTAGCTGATTTCTACGGAATAATTTTTGCCAGATTGAATCAGACGTAATTCTTTATAAATGAGGGTATCACCTGCAAAAGTAGGTCCATTTTTCAGTGGAAGGAGTTTTCCGTTGACCTTGACCTCGGTCATCAAGCCTGTCTTCTTGCTGAACTGAACCGTGGACCTCCCGGCAGATAGATAGACAAAATCCTCTTTTTCGAATCCTTTGACCTCCTCTGAAGTAAATTTAAGAATTCTGTTTTTCAGTACATCGGGTGTGCTGATATTCCATGACCATCTGTTGATTTGTCGCCCAAAAGGATCTGTTGCAGTGAGGTACAAAACATCTGATTCTTGCCAACTGTTTGGTAATTCGATTTTTAAAATGCCACTGTCGCCTGCTGCGATAGGGTTTGTCAGTACTTTTAATGGAATTTTATTTAAACCAAAAGCAGGAAAATCACCGGTGAATCTTACAAGTTCGCCATCGAATTTGCATTGGCTTAAGTTGGTGTAAAGGAATCTGTTGGTTACCCTGATATTGCCAGTAAATTGGTTGCCCAATTGAGTTGTCAGCACGTGAACCGGCGACCAGATTTCCTTGATGGTGTAGAAGCTGCCTTCCTTCTCCCGGTAGGGTCCCAGAATCCCGTCAGGGGCGTTGTTCCCGTGCGTATCGATAGAATCCTTCAGATCTTTTCGCACAATTCCTTCGTCGGCAAAAACCCACAGGAATCCTCCCGCAGCCAAAGGTTTCGAACTCATCAGGTTCCAGTAATCATCGAGACCGGCTCCCAGGCCACCGTCATACAAGCCATGCAAAAATTCTGTCGGAAAATAGATCAAATTGCCTGTATTCAGTGCATTGTCAACATACTTGTAGCCCGGATAATGTTTGGTGTCGGTTCCATTAAGTTTGGCCCAGGGTTCAATCACTACACGTTTCTGGGGATCATATTTGGCATATTCATCACGCAGATCTTTGTTGAATCCTCCTTCATTTCCATTGTCCCACAACAAGATGGAGGGGTGGTTGACATCACGTTCGACCAGTTCTTTTACCAATTTTTTGCCTACCTCGGTACTGTAATTGGCCTGCCAACCCGTTAGTTCGTCGAGCACAAACAGACCCAATGAATCGCAGACATCCAGGAAATGCTGGTCGGGTGGATAATGGCTCATCCGCACCGCGTTCATGTTCATATCCTTCATCAGGTTAACATCCTTGATACTCAGCTCCTTACTACTACATCGTCCGGAAGTGGGCCAGGCGGTATGCCGACAAACTCCACGGAAGATTATTTTTTTGTCGTTGACATAGATTCCGTCATTCAGTTTTACCTCAACAGTTCTGAATCCAAAGCGCTGTTTGACTTGATGAATAATTTTTTTACCCTCTTTTAGGCTGATTACTACATCATAGAGATTTGGTGTTTCCGGATTCCAAAGAGCAGGGGTGTTGACTGATCCTGTGATCTTAACCTGATCCTGATTTGGAGACAAGGAAATCTGAACCGATGCCCCTACCGCTTTCCCACCTATCGATTGTACTCTTGCTTCAATCGTTTTAGTCTTTGAGATTCCGCTAAGATAGGCGTTGATCTGGTAAGAACCATCTGCCTTGGCATCGATGGCAACCCGGTCTATATATTCAATTGGATAAGCTTCCAGATAGACAGGTCTGTAGATTCCGCCAAAGACCCAGAAGTCACCCCTACGCTCGGCTTTGTTGACACTCAAATCGGAGGACTCCTTGCTGACATTGACTTCCAGAAGGTTTAAACCACCGGCATGAACCAATTCGGTAACATCATATTTGAAACGGTAAAAGGAACCCTGGTGGGTTATTCCTGCCGACTTTCCATTTATTTTTACCTCAGTGTCTGTCATCGATCCTTCGAAAATCAGGTTTATCTTCTTCTTTTTCCACGACTTTGGTACCTGAAACTGATATTTGTAGAGGCCTTTCTCGTCGTTGAATACCTTTTCGTTCTGACCGTAGTTAAATGCGCCGAACCCTTGAAATTCCCAGTGTCCTGGAACCTGAATGGTTGACCATCTGCCACTGTTGAGGCCTTTGGTACAAAAGAAATCCCAGGTGACAGTGTGATCCTTATCAATGCCGGAAAGGTATTGAATATCAGTTTTTTGGGACATAGAGAGAACTGAATAGAGGCAAAGCAAACTGAGTGAGATTAACTTTTTCATGGTAATTTCCTTGTGCGATTTAATTTTGAATACTATCTCTGTCCATAATAGGCATTTTTCCCATGCTTACGCAAGTAATGTTTGTCGAGCAGATATTGGTCGATATCTTGCAACTTGTTCATGGTCAGGGCATGATGAGCCATTTTTGCTACTTGTTCCAACACTACCGCATTGTGAACAGCCTCGAAGGCATCTTCTCCCCATGAAAATGGCCCGTGACCATGCACGAGAACAGATGGAACTGCCAGTGGATCAATGCTTTTTTCACCAAAGGTTGCTACGATCACTTTTCCAGTTTCGTGTTCATAATTGCCATTGACTTCTGCATCGGTTAACTTCCGGGTACATGGAATTTCTCCATAAAAATAGTCAGCATGCGTCGTTCCAAGGGCAGGGATGGGCATTCCCATTTGTGCCCAAGATGTAGCCCACTCGGAATGGGTATGTACAACTCCTCCAGCTGATTTGAATTCCTTGTAGAGGATCAGATGGGTTGGGGTATCAGAGGATGGTTTTCGCTTTGAATCAACAGCTTTCCCTTCCAGGTCAACAAGCACCATGTCTTCCCAGGTCATTGTTTCGTAGGGTAAGCCACTTGGCTTGATGGCGAAGATACCCTTGTCACGGTCAATTTCAGAGACATTTCCCCAGGTGAAAATCACCAGGCCGTGCCTGACCAATTCAAGATTTGCTTCGAAAACGCGTTTTTTGAGTTCCTTATGCATTGGTTTACTTTTTATGCCAAAAGCTAACAGCCAAAAGCTAACAGCTAAAAGCTATTAGCTATTAGCTTTTGGCTGTTAGCTTTTTGATCCATTCAAATTGACTTTTGTATAATACACATTCAACATCTTTTGAAAAGATGATAGATCGGAAACAATTGACTCGTCAATAGAGTGATTTCCAATTGCTAAATTTCTGCATATTAATAGTTGCGTTTCAAGTTCAAATGAAGAACCTAATGCAATTTCAAGAAAATGTGCAAGTTCTTTGTCGCTTTTCCTGCTACATCCCTCGGCTATATTAGATGGCATCGAAACGGCAGCCCGTGTAATTTGGGATCTAATTCCGAATTTTTCTTCTGATGGAAGACTTGCTGAGAAGCAATAAACATCTGTGACAATTCTCATTGACTTTTGCCAAATTTGCAATGTTCTAAAATTTCTCATTTTTATGGATTATTAAGAAATTAATGATGATTCTATCTTAATAAAGTTACGATAAAATAGCGAAATGAGAAAAGCCAAAAGCTAACAGCCAACATCTAATAGCAGTTTTTTACCAGAAATAAATATAGAATGCCGCGCATGCAGCTACTACACCCAACGAAGCAATTACATCCCATTTGTTCCAGCTATTCCGGAGGAGTGTCTTGTAATTACCGTCGAAAGTGATAAACTCAATCTGTTGAGCAGTAGGTTTTGGAGTAAAGAAAGATACAACAACCATCATCAACATGATAAAGACAAGCAGCCACACTTCAAAGATCAGCCAGTTGGTTTTCCAAAACCATGTGGTTGATTCCCAAAATCCTCCTGTCATTACATTTTTACCTGTACTCGTTAAAATGTTGCTAAGCAAGCGAGTCATACCTATCAGAAAGCCCACGATCATACCTGTTTCACCTGCCTTGGGTGTAATCCGTTTAGAAAATATCCCAAGTACAAATACTGCCACCATCGAAGGAGCGAGCAACGATTGGATGCCTTGAATATAGTCGTAAAGGCTACCAAGGCTCATCATGATAGGTATCCATACAATGCCAAGTATCACGACAACAATGGTTGCAATCCGACCCACCAAGACATATTTTTCCTCGCTCTTTCCTTTGAACATCGGCTTGTAGAAGTCTTCAGTATACAGCGTTGCACATGAATTAAAGAAAGCTGCCAGGGAAGCAACCAATGCTGATATAAAGCCGATGGTAACAATACCTTTCACACCGGCAGGCAGTACAAACTTAACCATCGAGCCAAAGGCAGTATCTGGATTCTCTAAGGTAAATCCGCTTCCGGGACGCGCCGCCAGTGCAGCTGCAACCATTCCGGGTATCAGGAACATAAATACAGGCAGCAATTTGAAATAACCTGCAGCAATGGTACCTCTGCGCGCACGCATCATCACAACATCCCCTGACTCGCCCTTTCGCTGTCCGAGCACACGTTGAACGATGTGTTGGTCGGTAGCCCAATACCACAGACCAATGATTGAAGCGCCGAGAAACACCCAAACACCTGGATATTCATCATACAACGGGTTGCCCGTTTCAAAGTGGAACAAGTGGTTTGTACCGTATGCTACGCCATCTGCCCCTACATTTAGAGATTTGGTGTAGTCTATCATTGCAGTCCAACCAACCTGTATACTTCCACCGCCAAGTGCTGACAACCCTAAGAATAGCACAAGGAATGAACCTATGATAAGTATTGGTGTTTGAATTGCGGACAAGGTCATCACACCTTTCATGCCACCCAACACTGTAAAGATCGGAAGAGCACACGTCTGAACCCAGTCACCTGAAGCTACCTCGTATGCCGT
>CAZGSQ010000007.1:0-62635 GCA_964528535.1 uncultured Tangfeifania sp.
ACCATGCACGGAGGAAGAATACCTACCGGGAAAGAGCTCTTTTCGTGGGCCAAAGAAGCTGAAAATCGTGGCGCAGGCGAGATACTATTCACCTCAATGAACCACGATGGCACCAAAAATGGTTTTGCCAATGAGGCCCTTTCTCACCTTTCCGACTTACTAACCATTCCTTTAATCGCCTCTGGCGGAGCCGGATCCATGGAACACTTTTGCGAAATGTTCCAATACGGCAAAGCCGATGCTGGTCTGGCAGCTAGTATTTTCCACTTCGGTGAGATCACCATTCCGGATTTAAAGCAGTATCTTCGCAGTGCCGGAATTTGTATGAGGTAGTATTTCAACTACTTTTCTATCAAAGAATTGGAGGCATGAAATTTCTTAGATTTCAATTGGTGAAAGGAAGGACCTTTCATTTAAGCTCCCATTCCGGCAATTTTTATCTTGTAAATAATATGTCATGGATATTAATTTCAACAAAGAAACAACTGGTTTGATACCGGCAATCATTCAGGATCAGCACACTGACAAGGTTTTGATGCTCGGTTTTATGAACAGGGAAGCCTATGAAAATACCATTCAGAGTGGCCGTGTAACTTTTTTCAGCCGTACCCGGAAATGCCTCTGGACCAAAGGCGAAGAATCCGGAAATTTCCTGAACGTAGTCTCAATAGTTACCGATTGTGACAAGGATACCTTGTTGATCAAGGCGATCCCGGTAGGTCCTGTTTGCCATACAGGAGCAGATACATGCTGGGAAGAGACCAATCCCACCGATGATTTCTACTTTCTGAAGACGCTCCAGGATTTCATTGCCAAACGAAAATCAGAGATGCCTTTAGGATCTTACACGACCTCATTGTTTGACTCAGGTACGGCCAAGATCGCCCAGAAAGTAGGTGAAGAGGCAGTCGAAACAGTGATTGAAGCAATGGCCGGGAACGACGATCGACTCCTTTACGAAGCTTCAGACCTGCTCTACCACCTGATGGTGCTTCTTTCGCACAAGGGATACTCCATTTCAGATCTGGCGACAGAACTGAAGAAGCGGCACAAGTAGGAGAGTCTGGGAGACTAAGGCACTGAGGGAATGAGAAGAAAATGAATTGATGAGAAGATGGGAAAATGAGAATATGATGTGTAATCCAAAATCCAAAATAATGAAATCTGCTATTGCTCTTATTTTGTTTCTGACTATTGCTTTAAGGGTGCCGGCATTTGCTTTCGAACCGGTATTCTCATCCATGGACAAGGCCATGCTAAAGATGAAACTGGAGAAATATTCAACCGACCGCTCCTTGCCAATCGGAGATCTGGTATTGAAAATTGGCATCGATTTTCTCAACACACCTTATGTAGGAAAGACCCTTGACAAGACCAAAGAAGAAAAACTAGTCATCAATTTGCACCAGCTTGACTGTACCACCTTTGCCGAGAATTGCCTCGCCCTGGCTCGTACTATTAAAAGCGATCGACCTGATGCTGCTACATTTTGTAACGAAATAGAAGGAATCCGGTACCGGGGAGGAAAAATGGAGGGATATTCCAGCCGTTTGCACTATTTCTGCGAATGGATCTCCGACAACGAAGTTCGTCATCATGTTCAGGCCATGGCTGCCAGGATGGGAGGGATATCACTTCCTATCACACTTAATTACATGAGTAATCATCCGAAAGAATACCCGCAGCTCATCAACGATCCGGCCATTACCGCACAGATTAAAGCAACTGAAGAGAAAGTCTCGGCACAAAAATTTTATTACATTCCTACTGACCAGTTCGTTGGCATTGAGAACTTGGTCAGAGATGGTGACATAGTGACTCTAACCACCTCCATCCCAGGCATTGACGTCTCACACGTCGGCATCCTGCTTAAAAAAGAGGGTAAAATCTATCTTTTACATGCCTCCTCTTCAGCACAAAAGGTGGTCGTCAGTGCTGAGACTTTCTCTCAATACCTCGCCAGGAGCAAGAAAACGACAGGCGTAATGATCGCACGACCTGTGGAATAATCAACTGTTCATCTCATCACCACATCAATTAATTGTTAAATCCACTGTTATTCCGAAACTTTAACCGGTAAATGCGGTATTCAATGGCATAGTATTAACAATTAATAAAATCAATTGAATATGTCACTCTTAGAAAAATTGAACAAACGTTACGCCACCAAACAATTTGACTCAACCAAAAAGCTAAAGACAGAGGATCTTGCAGCCCTTCTCGAAGCAATTCGTCTTTCTGCTTCTTCCTATGGATTGCAAGCTTACAAAGTACTGGTGATTGAGAATCCTGAAATCCGGAAACAACTTCGCTCAGCTGCATGGGACCAATCCCAGATAACGGATGCATCACAGTTGCTCGTTTTCGCGCTGGACACCAATTTTGATGAAAAGGGAGTAGATCAATTTGTTGATCTGGTTGCAACGACCCGCAAGGTAGATGCCAGTTCCCTGAGCGGTTATGCCGATATGATGAAAGGCACGTTCAAGCGTCCAAAAGAACATGTACAAATATGGCTTGCGAGGCAGCTTTACATTGGCCTTGGGTTTGGTCTGGTTGCCGCGGCACAGATGGACATTGATGCCTGTCCGATGGAGGGTTTTGACACGGAGAAATTCGATGAGATCCTGGGATTAAAAGAGAAGGGACTTACTTCCGTAGTTCTGTTGCCCGTAGGTTACCGTTCTGCTGAAGATAAATACCAGCTATTGCCGAAAGTAAGACGCAGTACAGCCGATTTCTTTGTAAATATCTGATTACAAAATTATAGCTATTCCCAAAAGCTGAAATCCCCAGAGACACTGCCTCTGGGGATTTTTTGCGATCAAATTGACGGGGTGACTCAGAGTCACCCCGTCAATTTGATGATCAGCCTTCTCACACATATCAAACCCCTTTCCAAATATTCCAGGCCCAATTGAGCAATATAATTCCAACGAGTGGAATAGCCACCAATTTGCGACGGAGCGTAGCCTCAAAAAATTGGAAGAAGCGGTAAAAAGTATCTCTATTCAACACCAAATCAAGCCCCATCCAAATCGGAGCTACCAATAAGTAGGCTATGATCAAAAATCCAAGTGGATTCCAGTAAAGGCCTCCCAGCAGATCACCGTGGAGAATGCTGACAACCGACCGTGTTGCTCCGCAAGAAGGGCATGGTACATGCAGAAAATGTCTGATGAGACACACATCATATCTTTCGCCTATTTCATCAGGCTTAAGCGGTCCTACAAGCCAAAGCCACCCATAACCTGCAAAAGTTGCCGGCAATAGAATTTTGTAAAAATGATTTCGGGACAGGGACATCAATAGAGTGCCATCATTAGTTTTTCTGTATTCTTCCTTCGGGTTATACCCATGATCAGTACCCAGTCGACAAGCACCCAAATTCCCAGACCACCACAAGTAATCAACTTAATCACCCCCAAACCAATGTCACCCAGCATAAATCTGTCGACTGCCAAAGGCCCTGTCACCAAAGACACAATCAACAGGATTACAGGATCATCAAACTGCATAAATTGGAGCATCCTCCACTGTGATTCATCAACAGTCAACAACCGTTCCCTGATGTGAAAAATCTGATGTCCCTCGAGAAATTTTGAATTTGACATCAAAAACATGTCTACATTTTGAGCATCCATTTTTTAATTCATTAAGTAAGACAAAATAGGGAATCAGGCAGCAATTTTTACAATTACGGATATGACTACGAATTTGATTATAAATTACAAATTTTGCAAGTCGAGGGAATAAATATTACTTCCAATATAAAAGAAGTAATAGAATCACCTTTTTCACATCGGTGCTTCAACAAGGAATTATAATACTATTTTTTGATTTGCTCCTTAAAAACTTTCTCAAATTTTTCAATTTTCGGCTGAATTACCATCCTACAATAGGGTTCATTCTTGTGAAGATTGTAATACTCCTGGTGGTAGTCTTCTGCTTTAAAAAAGCTGGTAAACGGTTCTACCTTAGTAACAATCAGATGATCAAATACTTTAGCTTGATTTAGTGCTGCTATCACGGCATCCGCCACCACCTTTTGCCCGTCGTTGTGGTAAAAAATGACAGACCTGTATTGAGAGCCCACATCGGCACCCTGGCGGTTCAATGTAGTGGGATCATGCACTGTGAAGAAGATTTTAAGTATCTCTTCAACATTTGTAATGAGCGGATTGAATACTATTTGCACTACTTCTACATGTCCGGTTTCTCCACTGCAGACTTCACGGTAGGTTGGATTGGATAACTTACCTCCCGAATACCCGGAAGTAACTGATTCCACTCCTTTCAGGCTCTTGTAAATTGCTTCAATACACCAGAAACATCCTCCACCCAAGGTAATTATTTCCTTGTCAGCCACATGGACCGGTTCGATTCTAGCATCATCCGCCTCAAAATCCAATGCAATCGAATTCATACAATATCGTTTCCCGGTAGGTTGCGGCCCATCGTTAAAAAGATGCCCCAAATGTCCGCCACAACGCCCGCAGAGTGCTTCTGTTCGATCCATTCCAAAGCTATGGTCCTCATGGTAAACCACACTATTTGGATCTATCTGCTCAAAGAAGCTGGGCCATCCACAGGAACTGGCAAATTTTGCATCCGAGCGGAAAAGCCTGTTTCCGCAAGCGGCGCAATAATAAGTTCCCTTTCCGGTAAAATCCCAATATTTACCTGCGAATGAACGTTCTGTCTCTTTGTTCCGCGAAACTTCATACAAGTCATGCTGCAAAACTTTTTTCCATTCCGCATCAGAAACATTTAACTTCTTTGTGTCTGTTCTTGAATAATAGGGATTTCCGGCTTTTTTATCTTTAGATGGATCCATGTTCGAAGGGTTTGAAGGGTTTGAAATATTGATATCCACTGAGCAGGCAGGAGAAAAAGGCTTTTTAAATACTGTTTCTCCTTCATTGTTCAGGTTAAGAGGTACTGACTTGTTCCCTAATCCCATTATAGCAACAACAAGCAAAAGACCTAGTGAAAACAGCAGCAACCGAGGTGACTTTTTTCTGTTCATATTTTGTAAGTATTTTATGAACCTTTGTACGCAAAAAATAAATGAATGTTAATCTCCGGATCCCGATCCCGGCTGGTGGTTGGATTTCATTTTAGGGGCTGCAGAGAAGTTTACCACAATTAAAACAATTTTGCCAGAACATTCCCCAGGAAGACGGCCACAAGGCCAAGAAAAACACTCAGACCGGTATAGAGGGCGAAATAAAAAAAATTCCCATCTCTTAAAAGCGTCATATTTTCATTGGCAAAGGTCGAAAAAGTGGTAAATCCGCCGCAAAATCCAACAGTTAAGAAAATCCTCCATTCGTCATTGATTAGGTTGGTTCTCTCGGAAAGACCATAAATCAGACCTATCAAAATGCATCCAGCCAGGTTAACAACCATTGTGCCAAAAGGAAATGAGGAAGCAATGCTGTTTTGTACCACTTTGGCAGTTAAATACCTCGCAATACCACCCATGAAACTCCCTGTCCCAATAAAAACCAAAGTTTTAAGCATAAACGAAGATAGGTAAAATAGTGATGAGTTATGAGTTAGGAGTTAGGAATCTTTTTCCCTTTTCCTATTTCATTTTTCATTTTTCTATTATAATTTCTTTATAAGCTCTAAAAACAAAGCCATCCCCTGCCTTTTGGAATCATCCATATGGTAGAAAATGTTCTCTCGAAAATAGGCTTCAAAGGGGTATTCCGGATAAATTTTTTGGTATTCGGCAATGACTTGAGGAATGTGTAAAATGCCATTTTCCAGCGCATCAGCAAATTTCAATACGAAATCCGGGTCAATTGGTTTGTTGGCAACCCAGCAGGCAAAGACAAAATCGAGTCCGGTATGAGCCTTCCAAATTTCCCCCAAATCATACACAAAAGGAAAGTGATTTTCAGCTTCAAATACCCGATCACCGATGATCACACCCGCAGTAGTTCCTTTGATATTTTCATCGATGTAATTGATCCCACCTTCCCTGAATTCAGGATGAAGGTGCCAGAAATCCCTTACCAGGATTTTAACCAGTTGCACAGAAGTACGCGACTGATAATCAAGTACAACCCTTTCAATATGTTCAATTGGGACCCTACTCACCAGCACAACTGTCCTCACTTTCCCGGAAGATGAGATACAACAATTTGTGAGGATGCTGGCACCGTGGATAGAAGGAAGCTCTGCAACAGGAATAATTCCTATATCAACTGTCCCAGCTTTCAGTTTGTCGGCACATACGGAGGGTATATCGAGCGACAAATCTATTAGATCCATCAACTCCGAATTTTGGATTCCATATAAAAATGGTTTGGTATTCAGGTAGGTAATGGCAGATATCCGTATCTTGTTCATGGCAATTCGATCAAATACAAATCTAAGAAAGTTTGGCTTCGAAACCCGGTAAGGATACGCAAAAATTGGCTTTCGGTAACACCATGGAAAATGTTACTTTTGCAGTTGAATTGTAAAATTGCTTGCTGATGGAACTGCAGATGTTAACAGCTATCTCTCCGATAGATGGACGTTATCGCGACAAAGTAGAAGAACTTGGCGATTATTTTTCCGAATTTGCCTTAATTAAGTACAGGCTTTTTGTTGAAATTGAATACTTTATTGCGCTTACTGAGCTGCCGTTGCCACAATTAAAAGCTTTATCCGTTGAGACAAAAAATGGTCTTCGCAATTTGTTCCAACAGTTCACACCTGAAGATGCCGGAAGGATAAAGGAGATCGAAAAAGTGACCAACCATGATGTAAAGGCTGTTGAATATTTCCTCAAAGAGAAATTCGAACTGATTGGGTTGGCACCATTTAAAGAGTTCATTCACTTCGGGCTCACCTCACAAGACATAAACAACACTGCCGTCCCCTGCTCAATACAAGATGCTCTTCAACAGGTGTATGCCCCAGCTATAGGCGGATTGGTTGCGAAACTCAACGAACTCTCAAATGACTGGAAAGACATTCCCATGCTCGCCAAAACCCATGGACAGCCGGCCTCACCAACTTTGCTGGGAAAGGAAATTAAAGTTTTTACAGAAAGGCTTGAAGTGCAACTACAACAGCTAAACGCTATACCATGTTACGCCAAATTCGGTGGAGCGACGGGAAATTTCAATGCGCACCATGTGGCGTATCCAGCCATCAACTGGATAGAATTTGCCAACCACTTTGTTTGGGAAGCCCTGAAGCTCCAGCGATCTCAAACCACCACACAAATAGCCCATTACGACAATTATGGGGCCATTTTTGACTGTCTGAAAAGAGTTAATACCATTTTGATCGATTTGGACAGGGATTTTTGGAGTTATGTTTCCATGGGATATTTCAAGCAAAAGATTAAAAAAGGGGAAATTGGTTCCTCCGCAATGCCACACAAAGTCAACCCAATCGATTTTGAAAATTCCGAAGGAAATCTCGGAATAGCAAATGCCTTGTTCGAACATCTCTCAGCAAAGTTACCGGTTTCAAGACTACAAAGGGATCTGACTGATTCTACTGTTCTTCGCAATGTCGGAGTTCCCTTGGCCCATACCCTGCTCTCCATAAAATCGACTGTGAAAGGGCTGGATAAGTTGATATTAAATGAGGAGGTGATCAACCATGATCTGGAAGAAAACTGGAGTGTGGTAGCCGAAGCAATTCAAACCATCTTGCGCCGCGAATCTTATCCAAATCCATACGAAGCGCTAAAAGAGCTAACTCGTGTTAACAAAAAAATTGACAAACAAGTTTTTGTTGAATTCATTGACAATTTAGCAGTTTCTGATGACCTTAAAGAAGAGCTAAAGAAAATCACACCACAAAACTATACAGGAGTAGTTTCCTGAAAATATAAATAATTCACAGTGAAAGGGTTATACCATCTTTTGATGCGGTTTCTGCCGCCATACAAAGGTTATGTTTTGTTGAACATCCTCTTCAATTTTCTCGGTGCCCTATTCGGTGCCTTCCAGCTTATTGCACTAACACCGGTGTTGAAAGTCCTGTTTGGAACTGAATCGATGGTCCAAAAACCTGAAAATTTGAGCTTTTCGTTGGAAAGCCTTAAAAACAACGCGCTCTTTCAGATCAATGAAATGATTAAAAATTCCGGTAAAGAGAATGCATTGATCTACATTGGAATATTCATTATTGCCATGGTGGTCCTGAAAGTTGGTTTTACTTACCTTGCATCTTTCGTAATGGTTCCTTTGCGCAACGGCGTGGTCTGTGATATCCGCAACCAGATCTATCACAAAATACTCTCCTTACCCCTTGGTTTCTTTTCGGAAGAACGCAAAGGCGACATTATTGCCCGAATCACGGGAGATGTCCAGGAGGTTGACAATTCGATCTTCAATTCCATCGAGATGATGTTCAAGGATCCCATCATCATCCTGATTTCACTCTTTGTAATGATCTACATGTCCTGGTCGTTGACTCTATTTGTTTTTCTAATGCTTCCAATAGTTGGATTCCTAATAGGAAGGGTTGGAAAAAGCCTGAAGAAACCTTCGATGAGAGGCCAAAATAAAATGGGGGAGTTACTTTCTACCATCGAAGAGTCTCTTTCAGGCCTTCGGATAATCAAGGCTTTCAATGCGGAAAAAAAGATGCAGGATCACTTTGCAAGGCAAAATACTGAGTATTATCATATTATGAACAACATGATGTGGCGTCGATACCTGGCACATCCCATGAGTGAATTTCTTGGAACCATCGTCATTGTCGTCGTACTTTGGTTTGGAGGAAGGTTGGTACTCAGCGACAACAGCTCCCTCTCTCCGGAGGCATTCATCACCTATCTGGCATTGTTTTATACCATCATCAATCCTGCCAAATCCTTTTCCACCTCCCTCTATTCAGTTCAAAAAGGACTTGCTTCTATGGAAAGGATTGACATGATACTTCTGGCTGAAAATAACATTGTGAACAAAACAGATGCCATTTCAGTTAGCACATTCAACGATAAAATAGAATACAGTGGGGTCGGATTCAAATACATTGATGACCAAGTCTTGAAAAATGTATCGTTGACAATTGGCAAAGGGAAAACGATCGCCCTGGTTGGTCAGTCGGGCTCCGGGAAATCTACTTTCGTCGATCTCCTTCCCCGTTTCTGGGACATTCAATCAGGTACAATCCTTGTGGATGGAATTGACATTCGCGACTACCAAATTGCCGATCTGCGGGGTCTTATGGGTAACGTCAACCAGGATCCAATCCTTTTCAACGATACCTTCTACAACAACATCTCCTTCGGTGTTGAGTCGGCCACACTAGAAGAGGTGATGGCAGCAGCCAAGGTAGCCAATGCCCATGAATTCATCATCACTTCACCAGATGGATATCAGACAAATATCGGCGACAGGGGAGGTAAATTGTCAGGAGGTCAGCGTCAACGTATCTCCATTGCCCGCGCAGTGCTCAAAAATCCACCGATCCTGATCCTCGACGAAGCAACTTCAGCCTTGGATACCGAATCTGAAAAACTGGTACAAGAGGCCCTGGAGAACCTGATGATGAACCGTACCTCTATTGTTATCGCCCATCGACTTTCAACAATCAAAAAAGCGGATCTGATTTGTGTGTTCCACGAAGGAGAGATTGTCGAGCGTGGAACCCATGACGAATTACTCCTGAACAAAGGGATCTACTACAAATTGCACTCCATGCAAAATTTGTAAAACCCTCTAAAACAAAAAAAGGAGCCAGAGCTCCTTTTTTTGTTAGGTGGTCATCGTTATTGAACGGCATCGGTCAATTCATTACCAGCTTTAAATTTAACGACTTTTTTACCAGCAATTTTAATGGTTGCTCCTGTCTGAGGATTACGACCGGTACGAGCGGGACGATCAGAAACAGAAAAAGATCCAAATCCGACAAGAGCCAGACGATCGCCTTGTTTTAAGGCCTCTGAGGTTGTTTTTACAAAAGCCTCAATGGCTTTTTTTGCATCAGCTTTGGTCATTCCTGCTTCAGCTGCAACGGCGTCAATTAATTGAGCTTTGTTCATAACTAATAAGGATAATAAAGGGTTAATAATTTAGTTTTCCACGAGAGAATTTGTATTTGTTCCATGAATGGTTCATAATTTCTTGCAATAAAAACAAAACACAATTTCCTTTGAGGAAATCTTCATTTGGCCAAATCTAAAATAAAAATGATTCAAATGATTTACTTGGACTAATTTCTACACAATTTTCTAAATATCAAAATTTTCGCACACTTTTTATCGTCGGGCCGCTATATATTTTTTTAGAGGATATTTTTGCCGATTGGAAAAAAGGTTTACTTTTGCAGTCGCAAACAAGGAGAGATGGCAGAGTGGTCGATTGCGGCGGTCTTGAAAACCGTTGTACCGTGAGGTACCGGGGGTTCGAATCCCTCTCTCTCCGCAGATACGGGTGTAGCTCAGTCGGTAGAGCACTGGTCTCCAAAACCAGGTGTCGGGCGTTCGAGTCGCTCCTCCCGTGCAAATTTCCCCCATTCAACAAGTCGAATTTTCCGCTTACAATTTCATGGTTTACATGATTTGGAAAATTACTTTGTCTGGTCCGGAGCCAAATTTTGATGGGCAACATTATTGCTTAATCACTATATATCAATATTTTAAATATTCCGGAACATTCCATCACAGGTCTTTTACCCCGGCACAAATTCTTGCTCACTATTCATTTTCTACTTTGAACTTTCAACTTAACCGGAATTCCTGCCTTGTCAATTTAACAGTGACCAAACCAAAGGAAGGAGATGATTCGATCAAAAAACTGCCATATAGTCAGCCGGAATCTCTTGGCACATGCTTTGATCCTATAGATCTGCAAAAAGAATCATTAACTTAAAATTGAATTTTATATGAAAGGAAAAATAGGGGTTACCAGTGAAAACCTTTTCCCAATTATCAAGAAATTTCTCTATTCAGATCACGATATTTTCCTTCGTGAGATTGTGTCCAATGCAGTAGACGCATCGCAAAAGCTCAAAACATTGGCCTCTGCAGGTAAATTCGGTGGAGAAATCAGCGATTTGTCTGTCAGAATAACCCTTGACAAAGAGCAAAAAACGCTTAAAGTGTCAGATAATGGCATCGGGATGACTGCAGAGGAGGTCGAAAAGTACATCAACCAGATTGCATTCTCTGGTGCAAATGAATTCCTTGAAAAGTATAAAAACGATGCAAATGCTATCATCGGACACTTTGGACTAGGCTTTTACTCCTCTTTCATGGTTTCTGAGGAAGTAGAAATAATCTCCAAATCATACAGGGAAGATTCCGCCGCGGTACGTTGGGTTTGTGACGGATCTCCTGAATTTATGATGGAAGAGACCGAAAAAGAGTCGGTTGGTACAGATATTATCATGCACCTCAATTCTGATTCATTGGAATTTTTGGAAGAGGGCAGAATTTCTGAATTACTGACCAAATATTGCAAATTCCTTCCCATTCCCGTCGTTTTTGGCAAGAAGAAAGAGTGGAAAGATGGCAAATACGAAGATACAGCTGAAGACAACCAGATCAATGATGTTGCACCGGCATGGACCAAGAAACCCCTCGATTTAAAGGAGGAAGACTACAACAGTTTCTACCACCAGCTCTACCCAATGGCAGATGAACCCTTATTTAACATCCATCTGAATGTGGATTATCCATTCAACCTCACGGGAATTCTCTATTTCCCAAAGTTGAAGAATAATTTCGAGGTGCAGAAAAATAAAATCCAGTTGTACAGCAACCAGGTTTTCGTTACTGACTCGGTCGAGGGGATCGTACCAGAATTCCTGACATTGCTGCATGGAGTACTTGATTCACCAGACATTCCGCTGAATGTTTCGCGTTCTTACTTACAAAATGACTCCAATGTTAGAAAGATCAGCAGCCACATCACCAAGAAAGTGGCCGATCGCTTGCAAGAGATCTTCAAGGAGAAACGCAGCGAACTGGAGGAAAAATGGAATGACCTGAAGCTGTTTATCGAATACGGCATGCTTACGGATGAGAAGTTCTATGAGAAAGCCCTAAAATTCTTCTTCTTCACCAATACTGAGAACAAACTGTTCACCTGGGAAGAGTACAAGACGCTGATAGAAGCAGGACAAACAGACAAAAACAAGAAACTTGTCTACCTTTATGCAACCAATTTGGAGGCACAATTTAGTTTTGTGGAGGCCGCCAGAGACAAAGGATACGATGTGCTGCTAATGGATGATGTATTGGCCACACCTCTTTTGAATCATTTCGAACAAAAATATCCTGATTCTCATTTTGTTCGCGTCGACTCTGATGTTGTTGAAAAATTGATAGCCAAAGAAGACCAGAAGGAAATTTCGCTGACCTCAGATGAGAAAAATGAATTAAGCCCGATCTTTCAGTCGGTTGTTCCCAAAGAGCGAGGTCAATTCATCGTCGATTTTCAGGATCTTGGCGAATCAGGTTCTCCAATGATTATCACCCAAAATGAGTTCATGCGGCGAATGAAAGATATGTCCAAAATGCAGGCAGGCATGAGCTTTTACGGGGAGATGCCGGATAGTTACAACCTTGTTGTTAATCTCTCCCATCCACTTGTTAAAAAAGTTCTAAGTAACAAAGAGACAATGGTAGGAGACGAAATAGCCAAATATCAGACTGAGCTTTCTACATTGAAAGTTCAGAAAAGCAATCTTGAGAAACTGAAAGAGGGCAAAAAAGAGGAAGATATCCCACAGGAAGAGAAAGATCTTCTGAACGAAACCCGTGATTTGATTACCAAGGCAGAAGCCTCCAAAAGAGAAATACTTGAAAAATTTGGTACATCTAATGCATTGACAAATCAACTCGTCGATCTGGCATTTTTAGCCAACAACATGTTGAAAGGTGAAGCACTGGCCAATTTTGTAAAACGCAGCATTCAACTGATTCAGTGATTTTTTCATCTCATTAAATAAAAAAAGGAGCGAATGCTCCTTTTTTTATTTAATGAGATGAAAATGTGCCAATCCCCCTTCAGAGGTCTCCTTGTAAATTGATGGAAGATCATGCCCCGTCTGAGCCATGGTCTGGACAATCTTGTCGAAGCTGATCATATGTCGACCATCGGAAAGCATCGCATAGTTGTTGTGGTTGATGGCCCTGGCTGCTGCAAAGGCATTTCGCTCGATACAAGGCACCTGAACCAACCCAGCGACAGGATCGCAGGTAAGTCCCAAATGGTGTTCCAAACCCATCTCTGCGGCATATTCAACCTGGTAGATGCTTCCGCCACTCATTTGGGTGGCCGCGGCAGAAGCCATGGCACAAGCGGTACCAACTTCGCCCTGACATCCTACATCAGCTCCCGATATGGAGGCATTTTTTTTGACAATGTTGCCAATGATTCCAGCAGTGGCCAGTGCTTTCAAAATTTTTTTATCCGACATTTTGTAAAATTTTGAAGCATATTTCAAAACTGAAGGTATCACGCCGCATGCTCCGCAAGTCGGAGCGGTCACAATCAAGCCTCCCGATGCATTCTCTTCAGAAACTGCCAGTGCATAAGCATAGATCATCCCTCTTTTCTTTATATCAGGCTCAAAATAACTGGCTTTCTCGTAATAGGAAGAAGCTTTTCTTGGATAATTAAGAATCCCGGGAAGTGGTCCTTCGGTATCCAGTCCACGCTTAATAGCCGCTTGCATCACTTTCCAAACTTCCTGCAGATAGTCCCAAATATCGGAATCTTCATGTTCCCCAACGTATTCCCAAATATTCTTCCCATTTTGGTAACACCAGCTAAGAATTGACTCCATGTTGGTTTCAGGATAGATCAATCTGGTTTCTGATACAGTCAGGTCATCTACAATCGATCCACCGCCAACTGAATAGGCAATCCACCTGTCTGTCACTTGTTGGTAGGCATCCAGGGATTCAAATTTCATGGCGTTTGGATGTCTGGGCAGAAACACTGCAGGTAGCCACTCAAATTCAACCAAAGAAGGCTTCATGGAGTTTTGAATGGCTTGATCTGTCAGGTGACCCTTGCCTGTTGCCGCCAGACTTCCATATAGGGTTACCCGGAAACTGGAGGCGGAAGGATTGCGATGAAAAAAAATTTCAGCAGCTTTTTTTGGCCCCATGGTATGACTTGAGGAAGGCCCGCATCCTATCTTGTAGATTTCCCTGATTGATTCCATAAAAAAAATAATAAGTCAACTTGATTACAAAGTAAAAACAATTTAGGGGCAAAAAGAAAGAGTGCTGCAAAACACTCTTTCTTCCCGACTTAACTATCCATCATGAATTGCAAAACTACCCAAAAGCAATGATGGAAAAATAGATACAAAAGATTATAATTTATCCCAATCTCTGCTCACAAGGCCAATTGCTAATTATTTCTATTCTGCAACTTCAACAACTACTTCATTACTCTGCCACAGGCCATGTTTGGTACAATAGGCATGGGCCATTAATTTCATGCCTTTTGCAGGAACGATGTAAATATCCACCTCTACCTGGCTCGGGGCACTGCCCATGGTTCCGGCAGAGAGAGTGGTCTGGGCAAGCATTTTTTCCCCATCCCAAAGCTGCACCCAACTGATGTAATGATCAAAATCATCGGGATGTTTGTATTCCTCACCCACTTTGATCTTTACCTTGAATTTTTCACCTTTGACGGCAGTTGCATCGCAATGAACAAATGCCGAATGCCTGTCAATGTAATCTCGTTTTGCCTCCCTTTCAATTTGGGAAATGTCTTCGTAACGGTTAATTTTCATCTGTGATTGATAATTTTAATTTATAATATAGATCGTCAATGCTTTGACAAGTAGCTCGCAACACCTTCAGCAGAGGCATTCATGGCTTCATCACCCTCTTTCCAGTTTGCAGGACAAACTTCTCCATAGGCTTCAAAATGTGTGAGGGCATCGACCATTCGCAAAGCTTCATCCACACTCCGGCCCAAAGGCAGGTCATTGACCAACTGATGACGTACAACTCCCTTTTTATCAATCAGGAAGAGTCCTCTATAGGCTACAGGTGCACCTTTAAAAGAGGATTCACCCTCCTCATTTACTTCATACTCACCAGCCAGAACTCCATAATTCTCGGCAATAGTCTTGGACAAATCGGCTACCAGAGGAAATTTTACTCCCTTGATTCCACCATTGTTCTTTTCTGTATTCAACCATGCCCAGTGAGAAAATTCCGAATCGACAGAACAACCAACCACTGCAACATTTCTCTTTTCAAATTCTGCCAACTTGTCCTGAAAAGCCAGAATCTCCGTTGGACATACAAAAGTAAAATCCAATGGATAAAAAAAGAAAACAACAAATTTCTGCCCTATAAATTGCTCCAGTGAAAATCCGGCAACAATATCATTGCCGTTTATGACAGCGGATGCTTCAAACAAAGGCGCTTTTTTACCAACTAATGTACACATATCTATATAATTTAAGAATAAAATGAAATGATTACAAAAATATGGATTAAATTTAAATTTTAAAATTTTTACATGTAAATGTCCTAAAAAAAATTGACTTTCCTCTCATGAAACCATTTTATTTCATCATATTTATTAAACCTTTTGTAGATTTATTTGTCCAATGAAATTAAATCTATCATATTTGTATTGAATTCAGAAAAAAGAGATGGAACAGCAACAGATTTCAACGTACTTGTTAAAAAACGGGGTCAGACCTCTGCAGAAGCGAGTCAAAATAATGAGTTATTTGGTTTCCAAAAGAAATCATCCAACGGTCGATATGATCTATGGCGATCTGATTCACGAGATCAATGGTTTGTCAAAGACAACCATCTACAATGTACTCAATCTATTTGTGCAATCAGGTGTGGCTCTGGCGCTTAACATAGAAGGGAATGAGGTAAGGTACGATGCCGACACCTCTACCCATGGCCATTTCAAATGCAAGATCTGCTCCGGCGTAATCGATTTCAGAATTAAAAATGAGGATCTTCCCAAACCGGCACTGGAAGGATTTCGCATCGACGAACAACATTTTTACCTGAAAGGTGTTTGTTCATTCTGTGTAAATAAAATTGAAGCCTAAATTAAAATCAATATCAATTTTGTTCTTCAGACAAAATTTTTGCCTTTGAACCAAAAATATTTGGTTGGAAGGTTGTCTATCTTCAAAAGTCTTCTGCCATGAAACTCTGGGAAAAGGGAACAAAGATCAATGAACTAATTGAAGCATTCACGGTTGGAAGAGATCTTGAAATGGATTTCTATCTCGCCAGATTTGATGTTATCGGATCATTGGCCCATATTCAGATGTTGGAGCACATTGGTTTACTCAACAAGGAAGAGTTCATCTCACTTGGGGCTGAATTAAAAATTATATACAGAGAAATCGTTTCTGGAAATTTTGTTCTGGAAAATGGCGTTGAAGACATCCATTCTCAAGTCGAACTACTTCTTACACAAAGACTTGGTGAGACCGGCAAAAAAATCCACAGTGGCAGGTCCCGCAACGATCAAGTACTTCTCGATTTAAAATTATTTACAAGAGATGCCATTCAATCGGTGACCCTCGAGACCATTCCGCTTTTTAATATTTTGATTGCACAAGCGGAACGGTACAAGCAGGTCTTAATGCCCGGTTATACGCATTTGCAGGTGGCCATGCCCTCTTCCTTTGGATTGTGGTTCAGTGCTTATGCCGAAAGTCTGACTGATGACCTGCTCCTGTTACAGGCAGCATACAGGATAGCCGACCAGAATCCGCTTGGTTCAGCAGCCGGATATGGCTCCTCGTTCCCGCTCAACCGACAGATGACCACAGCTTTGCTTGGTTTTGAAACGATGAATTACAATGTCGTTTATGCCCAGATGGGACGCGGAAAGATGGAGCGCAATGTGCTGTTCGCCCTGGCTTCCATCGCATCCACGCTCTCACGACTGGCTTATGACGTCTGTCTGTTTATGAGTCAAAATTTCGATTTCGTCCGTCTTCCTGATGAACTGACGACTGGTTCAAGCATCATGCCACATAAAAAAAATCCGGATGTATTCGAACTATTGCGTGCCCATTGCAACAAAATTCAATCCTTACCTTCTCAATTATTGGCTGTTACCAACAATTTGCCAAGCGGATATTTCAGGGACATGCAATTGACCAAAGAAATTTTTATCCCCGCCTTCCAGGAACTTGAACAATGTATTGCCATCGCTGCCTTCGCTCTGGAAAACTTGAAGGTGAATGAACACATACTCGACGACGAAAAATACCGCTATCTCTACAGTGTGGAAGAGGTAAACAGGCTGGTCTTATCGGGTACGCCTTTCAGGGATGCCTACCGGTTGGTTGGGGCAAACATTGAAAATAATGAATTTCAGCCAAACAAGGAGGTACATCACACGCATGAAGGTAGTATTGGAAACCTCTGTTTGGATCAAATTGTCAAAAAAAAGGATCAAATTCTCTCCTCATTCAATTTTGAAAAGGCAGAAAATGCAGTCGCTGCACTGTTAACGTTTTAATGGCTACTACCCGGAAGTAACCTTCCACTTTGAAACAAATTCCTGATATATTAATATAAGTTTAACCTAAGTATTAATTTCTTCAATTCCAGAAGATTAAATTGCTAATTTTACTATATTTCATTTTTTCACAATAAAAATCATCTTTCAAATAGACTTTTTACTTGGAAAAATAAAATAAAAAGGTAATTTTGCTTTCGAATATTAATAATTATTGCTATTTTTCTTACATCTTATTATTTTTTTAACAATCTGATAGGACAATTGTAAAAATAAGCACTGGCATAGAAAACTCAATTAGCAAGTTTTATGGAACACAAAAAATTCCCGGTACCTGTAGGTTTGTACGATCCGGCCTTTGAACACGATGCATGCGGAATAGGTTTCGTAGCACACATCAAAGGATCCAAATCTCATGATATTGTTCAGCGCGGACTCACAGTTCTGTTAAACATGGACCATAGGGGTGCGACGAGTTCGGACAATAAAACTGGTGACGGAGCGGGAATTCTGTTGCAAATGCCACATGATTTCTTCCTCTCTCAGGGGATTGACCTGCCGGAACCGGGTCGTTATGGTGCCGGGTTGGTCTTTCTTCCTATCGCTGAGGAGGAAGCCAATTATTGTATTGAAGTTTTGAACAGGTTTATTGAGGCAGAAGGATTGAAACTAATTACCTGGCGTGAGGTACCCGTTGATAGTTCTGTCATTGGTGAGATTGCCAGAAGCACAGAACCATTGATTCGGCAGGTATTGGTGAAGGGCAATTACGAGCAGGATGTTTTGGAGAGAAAACTCTACCAGGCAAGAAAACAAGCCGAAAGAGCCGTAAGAGAATCGAAATTAGCAGGTAAGAACAGCTTTTATCTTCCTAGTTTTTCGAGCAAAGTACTTATTTACAAGGGGATGTTTACGCCAAGTCAATTGCGCGACTATTTCAAGGATCTTACTCATCCGGAGATGAAGAGTGCAATTGCCCTGGTTCACTCTCGTTTTAGCACCAACACTTTCCCCACCTGGGATCTGGCCCAGCCTTTCCGCATGATCGCCCACAACGGCGAAATCAACACCATCAAGGGAAATCGCCAGTGGATGCATGCCCGCGAATCGCTTCTTGAATCAGCGCTCTTTGGCGAAGACATTGACAAACTCTATCCAATTATAGAACCAGGAAAATCAGATTCTGCATCTTTTGACAATACACTTGAATTTCTTCACATGTCGGGCCGAAGCATGCCTCACTCACTGTGCATGATGATTCCTGAGTCATTCAATGAAAAAAATCCGATACCCGAGAGCCTCAAGGCATTTTACGAATACCATTCCACACTGATGGAGCCATGGGACGGTCCTGCCTCCATGGTATTTTCGGATGGCCGTTACATTGGTGGTACGCTGGATCGCAATGGACTGAGACCTTCCAGGTATGTGATTACCAAAAACGACCTGATTGTAATGGGTTCTGAGGTAGGTGTTCAGGTTTTCAAACCTGAGGAGATCAAGGAGAAGGGAAGGCTTCGTCCTGGTAAATTGTTATTGGTAGATACCCAACTCGGCATCCTGATTCCAGACCAGGAGGTCAAAGCGGATCTGAGCAGAAGAAACCCCTACATCAACTGGTTGAAGGAAAACAGACTGATGCTTCAGGACATCGTCGTCAAACAGCGTGTGAGTTCAAACATGGGCGACCAATTTGGTGTTTACAGCAAGGTTTTTGGTTACAGCAAAGAGGAGATGCAAGTCGTAATCAAAGAGATGGCCGAAACAGCCAATGAACCTACCAGCTCCATGGGAAATGACACGCCGCTTGCTGTATTCTCTGATCAGCCCAAGCGCTTCTTCAGCTATTTTCGCCAGCTCTTTGCGCAGGTAACCAATCCGCCAATCGACCCCATCCGCGAAGGACTCGTGATGTCGCTTACAAATTACATCGGCTCATTGAGCAGCAATATCCTGGACGAAACCTCCAAACACTGCAAACTGATCAAGTTTGACAGTCCAATCATCACCAATACAGATCTTGGAAAGATCAAAGACCTCAAACATGAGGTATTTAACCATGCCACCATCCCAATGGTCTTTCCGCTCAAAGAGGGAGTAGCTGGTTTCAAAAAGGCATTCAAGAAGATGCTTGAAAATGCCGAAAAGGCGGTGGATGAAAAGAAAAACTTCATCATTCTTACCGACCGGACCATTTCAGAAGAACTGGTCCCAATTCCTTCACTACTATCGGTTGCTGCTGTGCACCATCACCTGATCAAAACTAAAAAGCGGATGCAGATCGGAATTCTTGTCGAGAGTGCCGAACCACGCGAGATCATGCACTTCGCCCTTTTGTTGGGGTACGGTGCCAGTGCCATCAACCCATACCTGGCCTTCGCCGCCATCGACCACCTGGTGAAGCAGGGTGAAATCAAACTCCCATACAGCGAAGCGCGTAAAAATTACATCAAAGCCATCGACAAAGGATTGCTAAAAGTGCTTTCGAAGATGGGAATTTCAACCCTCCGCTCCTACCATGGCTCACAATTATTTGAAGCCGTTGGTGTTAGCGATGAATTGATTGACGAATATTTCAAGGGCACCTCTTCACGAATCAGTGGTGTTGGTTACCAGGAACTCTATGAAGAAGCTGTGTTGTTCCACAAAGATGCCTACAGCAAGGACCATAAAAAAATCATTTTCGACACGAATGGAGAATACCATTACAGAAACAATGGTGAGCACCATGCCTGGAATCCCGAATCCATTGCCTTGTTGCAATGGGCAACCAAGACCGACAGCTACGATGTTTTCAAGAAATTCAGTACCCTTGTCGACAAACAAAACAGGAAACCAGCCTTCGTGAGAGGAGCGCTGCAGTGGAAGAAAAATCCCATTCCCATTGATGAAGTAGAACCCGTCGAGGCAATCCTGAAACGCTTTGTGACAGGTGCCATGTCCTACGGATCCATCTCCATTGAAGCACATGAGGCACTTGCAATTGCCATGAATGAAATTGGCGGCAGAAGTAATACCGGCGAAGGAGGTGAAGACCCAAGCCGCTTCGGCACCTCAAGAAATTCCAAAATCAAACAGATTGCGTCAGGCCGCTTTGGGGTTACCAACAATTACCTGATGAATGCAGAGGAGCTGCAAATCAAGATCGCTCAGGGTGCAAAACCCGGGGAAGGAGGACAGTTACCCGGATTTAAAGTCAATAAAATCATTGCCAAGACACGAAATTCGACTCCTGGTATCACACTGATTTCACCACCACCCCACCACGATATTTATTCCATTGAGGATTTGGCCCAATTGATCTTCGATCTGAAGAATGTCAACCCGAAGGCCAAAGTATCCGTTAAACTGGTCTCAGAAACCGGCGTTGGCACCATCGCTGCCGGTGTTGCCAAGGGATTTGCAGATATCATTATATTGAGCGGCTGCGAAGGCGGTACAGGTGCCTCACCGGCAAGCTCCATCAAACATGCCGGCTTACCGGCTGAATTTGGAATCGCTGAAACGCAACAGACACTCGTCATGAACAATCTTCGTGGCAGGGTTAAACTGCAGGTAGATGGTCAGTTGAAGACAGGCAGGGATGTTGTCATCATGGGAATGCTCGGTGCAGAAGAATTCGGCTTCTCAACCGGAGCCCTCATCTCACTGGGATGCATCATGATGCGTAAATGCCATCTTAACACATGTCCTGCGGGAATAGCTACCCAAAACAAGAACCTTCGCAAAAGATTTCTTGGTCGTTCGCAAAACGTGATCAACTACTTCCATTTCATTGCCAGAGAAATCCGGGAATACATGGCTGAAATCGGCGTTCGCAACTTTGACGACATTGTTGGCCGCACCGATTTGCTAGAGGTGAATCCTGAAGTAACCAACTGGAAAATGAAGAATGTCAATTTCTCCAAATTCCTGCACCTACCGGAAGAGGCCAAAATCTATCCGATTCGCAATACACATCCCAACACAAAGGATCTGGAGGATGTATTGGACCGCACCCTGATTCGCGAAGCCAACAAGGCGATCAAAAGCGGAGAGAAAGTGTGGATTGGCCACAACATCAACAATGTGATGCGGACCACGGGTGCCATGTTATCAGGAGAAATCTCAAAAAGGTATGGCGAGAACGGTCTGCCAAAAGATACCATCAACTGTACTTTCAAGGGTTCTGCCGGCCAAAGTTTCGGTGGCTTCCTGGCCAAAGGGGTCAGCTTCAGACTCGAAGGCGATTCGAACGACTATCTTGGCAAAGGCTTGTCGGGAGGTAAAATTGTGGTGGTTCCACCCATTGGAACAACCTTCGAACCACACAAGAACATCATCGTAGGCAATACAACATTGTATGGTGCCACCAGCGGCGAAGTATTTATCAAAGGCGTTGCAGGTGAACGTTTCTGTGTCAGAAACTCCGGAGCAAAAGCCGTGGTGGAAGGCACCGGCGACCACTGTTGTGAATACATGACAGGTGGCAGAACAGTTGTCCTGGGTACTACCGGCCGAAACTTTGCAGCAGGGATGAGTGGAGGAATTGCATACGTTCTGGATGAAAACGGCGATTTTGATTACTATTGCAACACAGGCCTTGTAGAACTTGGACCCGTAGAAGACAGAGCCGATATTCAGGAACTCCAGGAGATGATACAGAAACATCTGCTTTATACGCAGAGTCCTCAAGCCGAAAAAATACTTACCAACTGGGAAGAATACCTGCCCAAATTTGTCAAGGTCATACCGCTCGAATACAAAAAAGTATTGAACGAGGTAAAATTAAAGGAGGTAAAACGGAAGCTGGAGATGGCAGAAGATGCCCCGAATATCAGGGAATAGTACTTAGAGTTGGGAGTATTTAAATTTTGGAGTACTTAAAGTACGCTAAGTGCATATTTTTTAGAAAATGATTTAATCATAGAATGAAATGGGAAATCCGAAGGGTTTTATAGAGATAGAAAAAAAATTGGGCGGATACCGTCCCGTGAGTGAACGAATAGGTGATTTTGGAGAGGTAGAACAAACCCTGGATGAGCAGGACCGTATCAACCAGGCATCACGTTGCATGGACTGTGGCGTACCTTTCTGCCACTGGGCCTGTCCGGTAGGCAGTAACATACCCGAATGGCAGGATGCTGTGTACCATGGAAAATGGAACGAAGCCTACAACATTCTGAACAAGACCAACAGCTTTCCTGAGTTTACGGGAAGAGTCTGTCCGGCTCCTTGCGAAAAATCATGCGTGCTGGCCATCCACGATGAATCTGTGACCATTCGTGAGAATGAATGCTCTGTGGTTGAGCATGCATTCGACCTGAATCTGGTCCACCCAAATATTCCTGAGAGAAGAACAGGCAAAAAAATTGCTGTGGTGGGTTCAGGACCGGCCGGTTTATCCGTTGCCGACCTGCTGAATCAAGCCGGACATACGGTGACTGTCTTCGAACAGGACAACGAAATTGGCGGACTGCTGCGTTATGGTATCCCGGATTTTAAATTGAACAAGGGGATCATCGACAGGCGGCTTGAACTATTTGTCCAGGAAGGGGTGATCTTCAAAACCAACACCAAGGTAGGCGAGCATATTTCAGAAGAGCAGCTACTTTCCGACTTTGATGCCATTTGCCTTGCTTGTGGTGCCATGCAGCCAAGAGATTTGAAAAACACTCCCGGCAGGGAACTGAAAGGGGTTCATTTCGCCATGGATTACCTCAAACAACAAAACAAAGTGGTCAAGGGTGAGACCATTCCAGAAGCAGTACACATTCATGCAAGAGACAAAAAAGTGCTCGTCATCGGTGGAGGCGATACAGGATCTGACTGCGTAGGAACGGCCATCCGGCAGAAAGCCAATGCCGTGACTCAGATTGAGATACTGGAGAAACCTTCGGAAAAGAGAGCAGAAGACAACCCATGGCCTTTCTGGCCCAATACCCTGCGTACTTCCAGTTCCCATTTGGAAGGATGTGAAAGAAGATGGTCTCTGAATACGCGCCGCTTCATTGGCGAAAACGGAGTACTCAAAGGGGTAGAAGTTGTTCGTGTGGAGTGGACCAGAAACAATGGACAAATGACCATGCGCGAAATTCCGGGTACCGAAGAGGTGATAGAAGCAGACCTGGTGATGTTGTCACTTGGGTTTCTTTCGCCCGTCCACGAAGGACTGCTTGACAAACTGAATGTTGCGTACGATGCTCGCGGAAACGTAAAAGCCAGTGATTTTGCCACCAACATAGACAAGGTCTTCGTAGCAGGTGATGCCACACGTGGTGCAAGTTTGGTGGTACACGCCATTCGTTCAGGAAGGGACGCAGCCATGCAAATAGACGAATTTTTGAAAAATTCAAGATGAAAAAAAATCAGTTGCCGCTTTCTGCCACCATTTTGGCAATGATGGTCTTCAACGTACTTTTCGCACAGAATAAACCGATTGAAAATGCCGATTACAGGCTGGCCGAACGGTTTTCGCCGGCCAAAATCAGCAAGATGGTATTCAGTACTTCGGTGGTTCCAAAATGGCTGAAGACAGGTGATCAATTCTGGTATTCCGACACTACTTCAGAAGGCATAACCTATTTTATTGTTGATCTTGACAAGAAGAGCAAAACTTTGCTGTTCGACAACCACAAGATGGCGGCCAGTCTCACCAAAATCACCAAAGATCCTTACGACTGGCAGCATCTGCCTGCCATCAAACTGAAATTCAAAAAAAATGACACCGTTTTTCAGTTTGATGTGACCAGCAGCCAGGATGAAGAGAAGAAAAAAGAGGAGTCTACCGCATCGAAAAAGGATTCTACTGTGACTGCCAAGAACAGCATCCAACTAAAAAAAGAGGCCAAACCCGCCAATGACAAGGAGAAAGAGAAGGTCAAGAAGAAGGTTTTTCACCTGGAATACAACCTAAAATCAGGCGAACTCGACCAAATCAAGGATTGGAAAGAGGAAAAGGAGAATCCCGACTGGGCCAACATCTCTCCGAACGGTGATTTCATCCTTTTTGCACGAGACTACAACCTCTGGTGGATGGACAAAGAGAACTACCGGAAGGCAAAGAAAGATGACAAGGACAGTACAGTTGTCGAACATCAACTTACCACCGACGGGGCAAAGGATTATGCCTATGGAGGAGGCTTTACGGCTGCCAGCAACGATGATGACAAAAAGATCAAAGAGGAGAAGAAAAAACGAAAAGGGGCCTACGCCAGCTGGTCGCGCGATTCCAAAAAATTTGCATTGATCAGGAATGACAGCCGAAAAGTGAAGGATTTGTGGGTAATCAATGTGCTCAAAGAACCACGTCCTGAACTGGAAACCTACAAATACCAGATGCCGGGAGAAAAAGAGTCGCCACAGGATGAATTATGGGTCTTTGACATGGAAACTAAAAAAGGAAAAAAAATTCCGGTCGACAACTTCAAAGACCAGACATTGTCCATTCACAGGGCCAATCTCACCAACAAACAAAAGCTGGAAGATGATGTGCCCAGTATGTGGTTGACAGAAACCTCCGACAAGCTTCTCCTCACGCGGGCAAGCCGCGATTTGTACAGGACAGATATATGTGCCGTCAATACCGAGACCGGGGAGACCAAAATTTTGGTAGAGGAGCGGATGAACACCTATGTAGAGACCAAGCGACCCTACCTCCTTGGCAACGGCAAGGAGCTGATTCATTGGTCTGAACGCGACGGATGGGGCCATTTTTACCTGTACGATGAAAACGGAAACCTGAAGAATCAAATCACCTCCGGCTCGTGGCATTGCAGCGACATCGTGAGGGTGGATGAGAAAAACAGGGTGCTCTATTTTACTGCGAACATGCATGAAGCCGGCGAGAATCCCTACTACGACCATCTCTACAGGATCAATCTTGACGGAACGGGATTGCTTTTGCTCAACCCGGGCAACTTCACCCACAATTCCGAAATGAGCGACTCGTACAAATATTTTGTCAATACCTACTCTCGTGTCAACACCATCCCCAAATCGGAAATCAGGGACAATACAGGCAAACTTGTGCTTGAACTGGCCACAGCCGATCTAAAGAACCTCTTTGCGGCTGGCTACAAATTCCCGGAACCTTTCAAGGCCAAGGCAGCTGATGGCATTACCGATATTTATGGAGTAATGTACAAACCCTTCGATTTTGACTCTACCAGGCGCTACCCGCTCATCGAATATGTCTATCCGGGACCGCAAACGGAAGCAGTCAACGCTGCATTTTCGAACCGCATGGACCGCACCGATCGTCTGGCACAATTTGGCTTCATCGTCATCACCTTGGGGAACAGGGGTGGCAATCCGAACCGTTCCAAGTGGTACCACAACTATGGATACGGCGATCTAAGGGATTATGGCCTTGCCGATAAAAAATATGTAGCCGAGGAGCTTGCCGACAAATACAAATTTATTGACATCACCAAGGTTGGGATTACAGGCCACTCCGGTGGTGGGTTCATGTCAACGGCGGCCTTGTGCCAGTACCCTGATTTCTTCAAGGTGGCAGTCTCCTCTTCGGGAAACCACGAAAACCAAATCTACAACAGATGGTGGAGTGAGACCCACAATGGTGTGAAGGAGAAGGTGAATGACGACGGAGAGGTACAGTTCATTTATGACATAGAGAAGAATACCCAGTTGGCCAAAAATTTGAAAGGCAACCTGTTGCTGATCACTGGCGATATCGACAACAATGTCCATCCCGGAAATACCCTCCGCATGGTGAACGCCCTGATCAAGGCCAACAAGCGTTTCGACTTCTTTATCCTTCCCGGCGAACGTCATCCCTATGGTTCGGATACGGAATATGTCTTCTGGTTGAAAGCCGACTATTTCTGCAAACACCTGATCGGCGATTCTTCCATCAGCACCGATATCTTCGAGATGAACAGGGAGACTAAAATGACACCCGGGTTGAAATAATGTTTTGAAGGTTATTTGTCGTTCAAAATGTTTGAAAGAATGAAAGGATTTGAAGGATGTTATTTGGCCAAAAGGTTAAAATCTGACAAAACTCTTGAAAGATACAGACTAGGTTGTTAAATGCGATAGGCCATTCCCGCAAGCGCCAGACACTGCTGTAAATTGGTCTCCGGAACATCCGAAAGTGCAAAACACAGGCGCAAACAGGTTTCGGGAAGATCCGAAGGCACCAAACATTGCCGTAAAATTGTCTCCGGTGATTCTGCAGGCAATTGCACATCAATGGTTCTACGGCAGACTTCATCGAACCTTCTATTTGCCAATTTTAGAAATTAAATATTCAAATCTCAACACGTGAAAAAGATCTTTCTGCTCTTGACAGGTGTCGTCCTCCTCTCTCAAACCGGGGTGTTTGCGCAGGATTACACAAAATTTGTCAACCCGTTTATTGGCACTGGATCCATCGATAGCCTCAGCCTTTCGGGAAGTAATTTTCCCGGAGCTTGTCTGCCTTTCGGACTTGTTCAGTTGAGTCCGGATACACGCGAGTACCCCGATGACCCCTGCAGCGGCTACGAGTACAAGGATGAAACCATTGTCGGCTTCAGCCACACCCACCTGAATGGCACGGGCTGCCCTGACCTTTACGATTTCCTTTTTATGCCTACCGGCGGAAGGCTGGAATGGAAAGCAGGAAGCGACGATGGCAAAACGAAAGGATTCCGCTCCAAATTCCGCCATGAAAACGAAAAGGCAACGCCAGGTTACTACCGCGTTCTTCTGGATGATTACGGCATCAGTGCCGAACTGACCGCTACCGCCCACTGCGGAATGCACCGTTATACCTTCAGGGATTCCAACCCATACCACCTTGTTATCGATCTGGAACACTCTCTGGTTAAAAACAGTCCCTACCGTTCAGTCAAAATCATCAGCGCTCAGGTGAGGGTGGTTGACAACAAGACCATTGAAGGTTACCGGATTATTTCCGGTTGGGCCAAACTGCGCAAAGTATATTTCCGGGCAGAATTTTCGAGACCATTCGGCTCCACGGTCAGCAAGGCCGGAGGAGATGAGTTTCCTGACAATGCGGTAACGAATCATCCCAACTTGAAAATCGCCCTAAATTTCAATGAAAACAACGATGTACCCCTGGTCGTAAAAGTGGGTCTCTCCTCTGTTTCGGCTGAAGGGGCTTCCGAAAACCTGAAAGCAGAAATTGGTACTTTCAACTTCGACCAAATTGCAGCCAAAGCAGGTCAAATCTGGAACAAGGAACTCTCCTGCTTCGACATCCAGGGTACTGACAAACAGAAAACCATTTTTTACACAGGATTGTACCACCTGTTTATCCAACCCAACAACATCGCCGATGTGTCCGGCAATTACCTGCGTACGGACAATACGGTGGCAAAAGCTCCGGATGGCAAACATTACAGCACCTTTTCCCTCTGGGATACCTACCGGGCCGCACATCCTTTATACACCCTGGTGCAGGAGGAGCGGTCTGCAGGTTTTGTCAACTCGATGCTCAGGCAGTATGACACCTACGGTTACCTTCCCATCTGGCAATTGTGGGGTTCCGATACCTATACCATGATTGGCAACCATGCCATTCCGGTCATCGTGGATGCTTATTTCAAAGGAATCAAAGGCATTGATTACAAGCACGCTTATGAAGCAGTAAAGGCTTCGTCGCTCAACGCGCACAAGAATGCACCCTTCCGCGTACTGGACACCTATGGTTATTTCCCCGAAGATATTCAGTCACAATCTGTCTCCATCACCCTCGAGATTGCCTACAACGACTGGTGTGTCGCCCAAATGGCCAAAGCACTCGGCAAGGAAGAGGATTACAAATATTTCAGCCACCGTTCCGGGTCCTACAAGAATCTCTTTGACCCATCCACCGGTTTCTTCAGGGCGAAAGACAGCCACAGGGAGTGGATCAACCCATTCAATCCGCTGGCCTACGGAGGCAATGGCGGCTTTCCTTTTACGGAAGGAAACGCCTGGCAATATTTGTGGTATGTGCCCCAGGATGTTGAAGCGCTAAAAAATCTCTTCGGCAATGAAACGGGATTTCTCAAAAAACTCGACAGTTTCTTTACCCTGAATGCCAAACCTGAAGATGTCAACGGCAATGCATCGGGCTTTATCGGACAGTATGCACATGGCAATGAACCAAGCCACCACATTGTCTATTTGTACGATTATACCAGGGAACCATGGAAAGCTCAGTTTTACAGTGCGAAAATCATGAATGAGCTCTACAACGAAGGACATTCAGGGTACTCCGGAAATGAAGACTGTGGCCAGATGTCGGCCTGGTACATTTTCAGTGCCATTGGATTTTATCCTGTCAATCCGGCCAACGGAGTCTACTGTTTTGGCTCCCCACAATTGGTAAAAGCGACCATCCGTTTGGCCAATGGGAGACAATTTAATGTGGTAACCAACCATGCTGGAGGCGCCAACACCTACATCCAGAAGATTGTACTGAATGGCAAACCATACAAGAAGAATTTCATCCTACACAGTGAGATTGAGTTGGGAGGTACGCTTGAATTTTTCATGGGAGCGAAACCAAATCTGAAGATGGCCGACTACGAGAAACCACCCATGATGGGCAAGTAATTTCCCGGTAAGGAAATGACTGTTAGAAAATCATTCTGATAGCGGCCCCATTGGCGGATATCAAAAAATTGCAGTCGATATGGCGGCAGGGAATTTCGGAGGTTCCACCCTTTGAAAGGCGCTCTTTGTAGCATCTGAGCGCTCTTTTTGCCCTAATTGGTTGCGACCATATCTGTGCCTCTGTGAGGAGACAATTGAGTGCAAAATTGGCCAATCCATCCCCTAAGGTCCGGTGAAATCCAATCCAGGTGACCATACCGCTGGCGAAATTGATGCTGGTGGGAAGCAGATGGGCTTTCCAACCGCGGGCCGCACTTTCCAATTGCGCCCTATCGGCCAATAATTTTTCCAGTTTGTCAACTTTTAGCTGCTTTTCGGTTGTATTCCCTTCCGGCAATTTATCAAGTTGATCCACAAAATGAAACTGTTGAAAGGGGGTCACAAACTGCCCAAAGAACCCCAGGGCGGTAGTCAAGGCCCCAAGTGTCATGTCTTGGCTCAGGCCTTTGTCGTTGCCGGAAAAAGCGATGGCACCCTGACCCAACGTGGCAATTCCATATCCGGCCAACCAGCCATGCCACCACTTTCTGGTACCAAGCTGATCATCTTTCAGACTTTTTTCGAGGTAGTTCATGCGCAGTCTGAGGGTCGAATCAGAAGCTTCCTGTGCACTCAAAAGCTGAGAAGCTGCAAATAAGGCCAGCAACAAAGCGATGACCCTGCTGTTCACGGCACCCGGCAAACGATGGATTGTATTGAAATTATGCATTCCGATTGTCTACAGCTGTATTGGAGACGACAGATTCTGCCTGCAATTCCTTGTCAAACACAGACACACCTACTGTTAAAATTTTGGATTCTTTTAGCCTCGACGAAAGAAGAAAACCAAAGATCATCAGGCCAATGAGTACCATCAATGGATAGGTCATTGATCCGGTCGTAGCGGATTTAAAGCCATCCATGCCAAAAATAAAGGCAATGCCGGATACCTGCCCCATCAGCAGCAACCATCCATTGGAAGCACCTTCGGAGGCGGGAAAAGTAATTTCTGCACCATATTGGAATCCAATGGGGCCCGAACTAAGGAGAAAGAAACCCAGCATGGCACCAAAAATTAGCAAGACAGAATAACTGGTGGCAAAGGCAACACCTATGAGACCGACGGTGGCTCCTGCCAGCGCAATCATGATAAACGGCGTTCTTCGGCGGTAGTAGTCGGAAAGTAATGGCATGATCAAGGCGCCAACAATGCCGCCAGCAATCATCATACCACCTGTGTTACCAGCCTCAGCAGCCGTAAAGCCCCTTGGCATCAATATATTTTCAATCCAGGTTGTAACGCAGTTGAAGACTCCCAACCCTATGAAGAAGATCACCATCAGGAACCAAAAATCGCGGGATTTGAACATCATTCTAAAGCCATCCATGGCCAAAGCGCGTACTTCACCATGGGCTTCACAGGGTGGAGTCGGTGGTGATTCTCTCGAAAAAACGAGAAATAAGACGGCGATGACAGCGGCTGAAATGCCGTATAAATTCATCATGCCTACCAGGCCTGCAGCGGTAAAAAGCAATGGAGTCAGTACCATTCCGGCAAGAATTCCAATGTACATGGCCAGCGTACCCAATCCGGCGGCAGTGGCTCGCTCTTCGAGAGGAAACCAACTGGCCGAGAGTTTGGTAATGGCATTCAAAAGAAAAGGTTGGCCTATGGCGATCCCGATCTGAGCCAACAATACCAGATTGTAGTCAGCACCTGCCCAACCCCTCATCAAACCAAAGAATCCTGTCAGCAATGCACCGATGCCGGCACCGATTCGAATGCCATAGGTATCTATGATCCAGGATGCCGGAATGGAGACAACCATGTAAACGATCATGAACGACATGGACAATATCCCAACCATCAAATCTGACACCTTAAAAAACGATGAGGCATCGACGGTAATGGGTGCAAAGGTGATCCACAATACCTGGTTGGCTGCCACCATTAACATGAAAAGGGCCAGCATCACCCAGCGGTAGCCGTAAACTTTGTAGTTGGTCATATTGGTTTTGAATTACACATTTTTCCCAGACAATATTACACAACTTGTCCCGATTTTCGAAAGAGTTTCACAAAGAAGTACGACTTGTCCTGAAAATTCGGAAGAATTTCAACTACAAGCAAGCAACAGGTTGATTGAATCCATTGACCATAGGATTCAAGTTTAATTTTATTCGATTACTTGACCACTTTTGATTCTTCCAAGAGCACCTCATACTTGTATCCGTAGCCAAAATCCTTGTCAGCTGCCAGAACGCCCTCGAAGGTAACTACCGATCCAACTGTGACCGTTTCCATGGTTGTAATGGTAAGATCATAGTTCCCATTGGCTTCAGAACCATCCTGCAGGTGGACCCAATTCTTGTTCATGATCTCCGGACTAAATTTAACAACCTGTCCGGTTACCTTCACAGTTTTACCGGCATATTTGCCTTTGTTGGCGAAAATATCGGATAATTTCACACCGCCTGCAACCGTTTGAACTTTGATCCCCTCCACTTTGTCGAGGGATTGTCTGCCTTTTGTTGTCAAAGCCTCCGGTTTTTTCTCCTGAATGGGCTGGTCGCTGAAATCCATGATGAACTGGATACTCTCAAAAACGCGGTTCAGCTCCTTGCTTTTGAAGTTGGTCATCTCCATTCCAGACTTATAGAAATAGGTTTTCCCCTTAACAGCCTCAAAACGTGTGACTGCTGCCCAAAATTCCTTTTCGCCTTCGGTGAGAAGCAGGTAGGTATAGCCGCTCGTTTGAATGACATCCTTGGCTACGACCTTGTGCATCTCAGCAGGAGCAGCAGTGGCGGGAGCGGTGGCGGTTGAAGCCGGTTTGGCATCCGTTTTTTTGACTTTCGCATTGTTACAACCTGACAGTATGGCCAATGCAAGAACTAAATAAATTATAGACTTCATGGTAAGTAAATGAATGATGGATGATGAATGATGGATGTATTAAATAAAAATCTTGAATTCGTTTGTAGCTGGTGACTATTTATCATCTGAGGAAATTTGTTCTTGATTTTGATAGGCCTTCCAGGCAATGCCTCCAACAAGTGCCAGGATGACAACCAAAGCTACGGGAAATGAGGAGGCGCTTCCGCTGCCATAGGAATGGAGTCCTGTCAGGTAGTAATTGACACCAAGATAGGTCATCAGCACACAGAGCAAGCCTGCCACTGAAGCCAAATTGAGCGCGAACCAACCTCTGTAGCCAGGCATGAGTCTCATGTGGGTGATAAAGGCATAAACCAGAATGGTTACCAACGACCAGGTCTCCTTGGGATCCCATCCCCAGTAACGCCCCCATGACTCATTCGCCCAAATGGCACCAAGGAATGTTCCGATGGTTAGTAGGTAGAGCCCCAGGATCATGGCTGCTTCGTTGATCCAGGTCATGTGACTGATGTTGCGCTGTACCCGATCTTTGTTAGCAGGTTTTACCAGACTTGCCAGCAGAAGGTTGAGCAAACCAATGATGGCACTCACCCCCAGAAAACCATAACTCGCCGTGATGACTGCCACATGAAGCGCCAGCCAGTAAGATTTCAAAACAGGCACCAGGTTGGTAATCTCTGGATTCAGCCAACTCATCTGTGCCACAAAAAGGGTAAGACCAGAAAGCAAGGCAGCCGCTCCCATGACCATCGGATTTCGTCGTGCAAAGATCAACCCCGCGAGCATGCCCGCCCAGGCAATGTAAATCATCGATTCATAGCCATCGCTCCACGGCATATGACCGGCAATGTACCCTCTGGTAACCAGGCCAATTGTATGCAAAAGGAAGCCGGCAAGAAAAATCCAACCAATGTACAGGGCTACTCTTGAATCCATCGAGCCTGTTGTAAGTAAGGCCCTGAAATAGAAAACCATCAGAATCAATCCTGCAATGAGGTAGAGAAAAGAGAGATCCCTGAATATATTTATTCTGTTGTATAAAATTTCAAGTTGCTGTTTGGCCTTACCCGGAATAAGGTCTGCTCCAAGTTTGTGCTGGAACTGATCGATCAGTGCGAGATCAGATTTTTGCCTGTTCAGATCGTTCGATTGCACCGCATTGAGGTAATCGGAAAAGACCTTGCTCATCATGGCTCCAGAGGTAGATTTAGGGGCAGTCGTGAGATCTTCCCAGGTGGTGTTTGTCCTGTCGGAGGATGGAAACAGCCGCAGGAGCTCTCCCTTGAAGACCAGGTAGGCCACATTGAGCCTGTCATCCACCTTGATGATGGCATTGTCGAAGGTTCCGCGCTGCGAAGGTTGTTTGGCATAGGCTTCACTCACCTGCTTCATCATCTTGTAATTTCCCTTCTCATCGAAAAAATCGGCAAAAGTTGCTTTCCCCGAAGATATGCCCAGTATTTGTTCGATTTTTGCCTCTGAAAGTACGATCATTGGTATTTTCTGCCAATCTTCAGGATAGGTGACCATGCTCAGAACTGCCTGTTCAGGCGAGAGTCCGTTCAGACTCTCCTCCCGGGATATCTTCATGATTACTTCATAAGCCAACGTACTGAAAGGCTTGATCCTGCCATCGTGACCCTGCACCCAGACACCCGCAAATTCTTTGGCTGCTTCCTTGGATACTTCGGCAGCATAAAGATGTCCCGTAGCAACTGACAAAACCAGCAACAAGATGGCAGCAACAGGTTTTGAGGCCTTTTGCATCAGACGGTAGAAATAGCTTTTCCTGTTAAAAATAGAGAGGAGGATGGCAGCGAACAAAAGAATATAACCGATGTAGGTCAGGGTAGTTCCCGGCATATCCTGATTGACTGAGAGGACAGTTCCTTTTTCATCCTGATCAAAGGAGGATTGGTAAAACCTGTAACCACGATGCTTCAAAACATTGTTCATGTAGATAGAGAAATCCATGTTGACTCCTTGTTCCTTATCCACCAGCGTTACTTCACTTTTGTAGGACGAGGGACTCATGGAACCAGGGTAACGAATCAACTGAAAATCCTTTAAGTGAATGGCAAATGGAAGCGTAATGGTCTTTGGTCCAATCCACATTTCGTAGTCTGCACCATCAAATTGCCCTTTGACGGAAGACGACTCACCCTCGTCACCAATCAGGACAGAAGCAAATTCTTCCTTTGAGCCATCTGACAATCTGATTTTTGCACCCTTGCCTTGTTTCATCATGCCAGCCATTGGACCACCAGTGGGAGCAGAAGTTTGGACATTCATCAAATAGGCGACAGATTTGACATCAATGGTTTTCCCGTCCAGCTCAAATTTGGCGTGAACGGCTCCTTGAGAAAAGGCAGTCAACGACACTCTTTGTTCTGCTTCGAAATGTTGATCCCCTTTGGACAAAAGCATGTGAAAATACTGTTCAGCTGTGATAAGGTCGGAAGATGACTCACCCTCCCTGATGTGGATAATTCCCTCTTCCCCCAAGTATCTGGTGACACCAGCACCCAGCACCATTAATATAAAAGCAAGGTGAAACAGCCCGACCGTCATCTTCTCTTTGCGGTACAACTTGTTGCGAAAATAGACAACACCCATGGCGACAGATAGAAAAACCAACAACGCTTCGAACCAAAGTGAACCATATACCAGTGCCTTCGCAGCCTCAGCACCGTAGGAACTCTCAACAAAGGTGGCAAATCCCAATACCATTGCAAGTAGAAGGAGGGCAAAACCGGCTGTTGTGATGGAAAATATAGTTTTTTTCAATTGTGCGATCATAACCAATATTTAAGATTGAATATGTTGGCGAAAATACTAAAAAACCAATCGTAAAATAGAAAAAAGGAGTCTATCAAGACTCCTTTTTTGTAATTATTACAATTAATAGCATTCTATTAAAAATGATCAGCTTCGAGAGCTTAACCATTCTTCTTTACGTTGGCCTGAGCCGCCGCCAAACGTGCGATCGGAACGCGGAAAGGGGAACAACTGACATAGTCTAGACCAACATTATCGCAGAACTCAACTGAGCTTGGTTCGCCGCCATGTTCGCCACAAATGCCTATCTTAAGTTTTGGTTTCGTTGAACGTCCTTTGGCTACAGCCATCTCGACAAGCAATCCAACACCTTGTTGATCAAGAACCTGGAAAGGATCATTTTTCAAAATTCCCCTATCAAGGTAATCAGGCAAGAATTTACCGGCATCGTCGCGAGAAAATCCCATTGTCATTTGGGTAAGGTCATTGGTTCCGAAGGAGAAGAAATCGGCCTCTTTGGCGATCACTTCTGCTGTTAGAGCAGCCCTTGGAACTTCAATCATGGTTCCTACCAGGTAGTCAATTTTATCGTTCCGCTCTTCAAAAACCTTTTGAATGGTGGCATGAATTACATCGTTCTGGTTTTTTAGTTCAGAAACAGTCCCAACAAGGGGTACCATAATTTCAGGACGTGCGTCTACCCCTTTTGCTTTCAGGTTGAGGGCTGCCTCAATGATGGCCCTGGCCTGCATCTCTGTAATTTCAGGATAGGTAATTCCCAAACGGCAACCACGGTGGCCCAACATTGGGTTGAACTCCTCGAGGTCAGATACCTTGAGTTTGATCTGCTCCAACGTGAGACCCATCTCGTCGGCCAGCTCTTTTTGCATGGCCAGTTCGTGTGGAACGAATTCGTGCAGTGGCGGATCGAGCAAACGAACTGTCACCCCAAATCCGGCCATGGCTTCGAAGATTCCTTCAAAGTCGGCACGTTGGTAGGGCAAAAGTTTTGCCAAAGCCTCTTTTCTGCCTTCAATACTGGAAGAGAGAATCATTTCGCGCATCGCTTTGATACGGGCTCCTTCGAAAAACATGTGTTCTGTCCGGCAAAGGCCTATCCCTTTGGCACCAAACTGACGGGCCATCCGGGCATCGTGGGGTGTATCCGCATTGGTACGCACCGACATGCGGGTATACTTATCGGCAAGCTCCATAATTTTTGCGAAATCATCGCTGATGGTGGCTTCCTGTGTTTTTACTTTTCCGTCGAATACCTCACCCGTTGATCCGTTCAGAGAGATCCAATCGCCTTCGTTGTAAACTTTACCTGCAGCTTCCATGGTGCGGGTCTTGTAGTTGATCCTCAATGCCCCGGCACCGGAGACACAACATTTACCCATTCCACGGGCCACAACGGCAGCGTGGGAGGTCATTCCACCGCGTGCGGTGAGGATGCCACGGGCAATGTTCATTCCTTCTAAGTCTTCGGGAGACGTTTCTATTCTTACCAGGATGGAATGACTGTAATTTTTTGCTTCATCGGCAAAGAAGACAATCTGGCCGGTAGCGGCACCTGGAGAAGCCGGCAGACCCTTGGCAATCAATTTGGCGGTCTTGAGGGCATTCACATCGAAAACAGGATGAAGCAACTCATCCAGTTTGTTTGGTTCAACCCTTAACATGGCAGCCTTCTCATCAATTTTGCCCTCATCCAATAGGTCAACGGCAATTTTTAACATGGCAGCACCTGTACGTTTTCCATTACGTGTCTGCAACAACCACAATTTACCATCCTGAATGGTGAATTCGATGTCTTGCATATCCTTGTAATGATTTTCCAATTTGCGCTGAATATCCGCTAATTGCGCATATGCAGTCGGCATTGTCTCCTCAAGGGATGGAAACTTCGAAGAACGCTCCTCTTCGGTTACATTTTGTAGTTCGGCCCAACGCATGGAACCAATTTTTGTGATCTGCTGCGGTGTACGTATGCCGGCTACCACATCTTCTCCCTGTGCATTGATGAGGTATTCACCAATGAACATATTCTCACCGGTAGAGGCATCACGCGTAAATCCGACGCCTGTGGCAGAATTTGCGCCCATGTTTCCAAAAACCATTGCCTGAACATTGACAGCAGTTCCCCATTCCACAGGAATATTGTTAAGTCTTCTGTAATAGATGGCGCGGTCGTTCATCCAACTTTCGAAGACAGCTGCGACGGCTCCCCAAAGTTGTTCCCATGGGTCAACTGGAAAATCTCTGCCTGTAACCTTCAGGACTGCAGCCTTGAATCGAAGTACGAGGGTTTTAAGGTTGTCAACTGTAAAGTCGGTGTCTTCCTTGATGCCCACCTCCTCTTTCATGTGTTCAATAATCTCTTCGAAAGGATCGATATCAATTTTACTGTGAGGTTTCATGCCCAATACCACATCACCGTACATCTGCACAAAGCGACGATAAGAGTCCCATGCGAAACGTGGATTGCCCGATTTTAAGGCGATCCCTTCAACAGCAAGGTCGTTGAGTCCCAAGTTCAGGATGGTGTCCATCATTCCAGGCATGGAAGCCCTGGCACCTGAACGAACAGAAACCAGACATGGGTTTTCTTTGGAACCGAATTTGGTACCTGTAATCTCTTCGATGTATGCGACAGCTGCTTGTACCTCCTTTTCGATCAGATCGAATGCTGCTTTTCTGCCATTGGCAGTAAACTCCGTACAAACATCAGTAGTAATGGTGAATCCCGGAGGAACCGGAACTCCAATCAGATTCATCTCTGCCAGGTTGGCACCCTTGCCCCCCAATAAATTTTTCATCTCTGCACGACCTTCAGCCTGGCCGTTGCCGAATGTATAAACATACTTCGTCATAAAATAAATATTTGGTTTGATAATTGTTCAACTTAAAAATTGCCTGCAAAGTTAAACTTTATAACATAACGATTTAATGATAATTACCCTATTTTTGCAAAAAAATAGTTGATGCGCATCGTTTTATTAGGGACAGGAAATTTAGCTACAAGGTTGGGAATAACACTCAAGGCCAAAGAAGCGGGGGTCATTCAGGTCTACGGCCGTACTGATTCAAATGCAAAACAACTTGCCGGCTATCTCGAATGCCCTTGTACCTCCATCATTTCAGAGGTGGTAGCCGATGCTGACCTATACATTTTGGCCGTTGCTGAGGAGGCCATCGCCGATTTGTGTAGTCAGTTGAAAATTGGGAATAGCCTGGTAGTCCATACTGCAGGAAGTGTCTCAATGGAGGTTTTGGCTCCTTCCGCAACCAATTTCGGTGTTTTGTATCCTTTGCAAACCTTCTCGTCAAAGCGCGAAATCGATTTCACTTTGGTTCCGATCTGCATAGAAGCCAACAGCCAGGTGAATCTTGAAATACTGGAGAAGTTCGCCTCTCTTTTCTCCCAGCGGGTGGTTAAAATTGATTCTGATCAGCGGGCCGAGCTTCATCTGGCCGCAGTCTTTGTCTGCAATTTCGTCAACCATTTTTATTCCATAGGACAGAAATTACTCTCGGAAAAAGAGTTGGATTTTGGCTTGCTTCACCCATTGATCCTGGAAACGGCAGAGAAAGTGATGCATTTTTCACCAGTCGAAGTGCAGACAGGTCCCGCAGTTAGGGGAAATTCAACCATTTTGCGAAAACATCAGCTGATGCTCAAACAATTTCCCGAATGGGAAAAATTATACCAATTTGTCAGTAGTGACATTCAATCTACGCTACAATGAAATGGCAAAGTCAATTCAACAACTGATCTAATGTACTTCATTTCCTAATATATCAATATTTTACAACTCGTAATTCGCAATTCATCAACATGGCATTTTTCAAAGAAGAGCTAAGCAAAATAAAAGGATTCATTTTTGATGTAGATGGGGTACTCTCACACAACGTACTGAGCCTCTCTCCGGAGGGCGATCCTGTCAGGACAGCCAACATGAAAGATGGCTATGCCATCATGTATGCCATCCGTTTGGGTTATCCTTTAGGGATTATCACAGGCGGCAAGACTCAGGATACCAAAGGCCGGTTGGAAAGACTGGGGATCAAACAGGTTTACATGGGAACCCTCGACAAGGTTCCCTGTTTACTGGATTTTCTGGTTAAAAACGACCTTACTGCCGGGGAAATTCTTTACATGGGTGACGATATTCCTGATTACAATGTAATGAAACGCGTAGGACTGGCCGTTTGTCCGAACGATGCCGCCGAGGAAATCAAGGAGATTTCCGCTTATATATCTTACCGAAACGGTGGGGAAGGATGTGTCAGAGATGTGATCGAACAAGTGCTGCGGGCCCAGGGGAAATGGATGTCTCCGGAGGAGATCAATTGGAGCAGCTTTTGACTTGCAGGTTTCGAAGCAGCAGACTATCATGAATGATATTCGATTTTTGAACAACAAGCACCGAAGTATCGTAAAAATTTAATCTAAAATTATGGTCGTGGGAAGAAGAACCAAAAATTTACCACTGTTGCAGCATGTAGAAATTCTCGATGCCGGCGCCGAAGGAAAGGCTGTTGCCAGGGTAGACGGGATTGTGGTTTTTACCACAAATGCGGTTCCAGGTGATGTAGTAAACATCCAGATCACTAAAAAGCGTGAAAAATATATGGAAGGCAGAGTGGTTGAGTTGGTGAGGCCTTCCCCCGACCGGATAGAAGCCTTTTGCGAACACTTTGACCTTTGTGGAGGTTGCAAATGGCAGTTTCTTCCTTACGAAAAGCAACTTTTCTACAAACAAAAACAAGTTGTCGACCAACTCACCAGGATTGGCAGGGTAGAGATACCAAAACTCCATCCAATAAAAGGATCAGAAAAGACTACTTTCTACCGCAACAAGTTGGAATTCACATTCTCCAACAAACGATGGCTATCCGATGAGGAGATTCGTTCTGGCAGAGAAATAGTAGATCAGGATGTTTTGGGATTTCACATTCCTGGCATGTTCGACAAGGTGATGGATATCCGTAAATGCTGGCTGCAGCCTGAACCTTCGAACGAAATTCGAAACGCCGTAAGAGCATATGCCCTGGAGAACAGGCTACCATTTTTCGATTTGAGAAACAGAAGCGGACTATTGCGCACCATCACTGTCAGATCCACAACAGCGGGTGAATTAATGGTTATAGTCGTATTTTATGATGATGACAAACAGACAATCGAAGGATTACTTCAATTCCTGGCGGATAGCTTTCCCGAAATAACCTCGCTGCTCTATGTCATCAATGAAAAGGGGAACGACACCATCACCGACCAGGAGGTTCTGCGCTTCAAGGGGAAGAATCATCTTGTAGAAGAGATGGAAGGACTCAAATTCATCGTTGGTGCCAAATCATTTTACCAAACCAATTCAAAACAGGCTTACGAATTGTACAAGATTGCCCGCGAAATGGCCGGATTATCCGGGAATGAGGTAGTCTACGATCTCTACACAGGAACAGGTACCATCGCCAACTTTATTTCCAGGAGTGCCCGAAAAGTAATCGGTATTGAGTATGTCCCTGAGGCAATTGAAGATGCAAAGCTTAATTCGGCCAACAATGGAATTGAAAATACCCTGTTCTACGCAGGCGACATGAAAGATATCCTGACAGATCAGTTTATTGCCGAAAATGGCAGGCCCGATGTGATCATTACCGATCCTCCGCGTGCAGGCATGGACGAAAGAGTCATTCAGGTGATCTTAAGCGCCTCACCCGATAGGATTGTTTATGTAAGCTGCAATCCGGCCACTCAGGCCAGAGACCTTCAGCTGATGCAGTTGCAATACAAGGTAATGGAAGTTCATCCTGTCGACATGTTTCCTCATACACACCATGTAGAAAACGTGGTGATGTTGAAACGAATCCTGCCAAGAGGATAAATTTTCAGAAAAGCCCTTCGATTGAAAGATATTTTTCACCACTGTCATATACAAATGTCAGGATGGTAGCTCCTTTGGGGAGTTCAGGAATTTTTTTGGCAACAGCGGCAAGGGATGCTCCGGAGGAGATTCCGACGAAGAGACCCTCTTCCAAGGCTGCTCTTCTTGTGAAATCAAATGCTTCGTTTTTGTCAACCTGAATCACTCCGTCAAGGTATTCGGTCTTCAGATTTTGGGGGATGAATCCTGCACCTATTCCCTGTATTGGATGCGGCCCGGGAGCTCCACCACTGATCACGGGGGATGCGGAAGGTTCGACGGCAAAAACTTTAATATTTGGGAAATGAGCCTTCAGAATCTTGGCCACGCCCGAAATATGTCCTCCGGTACCTACCCCAGTTATTAAATAGTCGATTCCATCGGGAAAATCAGCCAGAATTTCAATGGCCGTATGTTGTTCGTGGACCAAAATATTAGCTGGATTATCAAACTGCATGGGAATCCATGCATGCTGAATCTGCTCAGCCAGCTCTCTTGCCTTGGCAATGGCACCTTTCATTCCCAGCTCCCTGGGGGTAAGCACCAACTCGGCTCCATAGGCAGTCAGGATGCTCCTTCGCTCCACAGACATCGAATCAGGCATGGTCAGAATCAGCCGATAACCCTTCACTGCCGCCACCAGGGCCAACCCAATGCCAGTATTCCCCGATGTCGGTTCAACAATGACGCTTCCTTTCTTCAGAATTCCACTTTTCTCGGCCTCTTCGACCATCGATAATGCAATTCGGTCCTTGATACTGCCTCCCGGATTGGTTTTTTCCAATTTGGCATAAACCGTATAGTCGTCACAAAAAAGTCTGTTGATACGCACATGCGGCGTATTTCCAATCGTTTGTAAAATATTGTCAACCTTCATGGTAGATAAATTAACGAATTTGTAAATGAATCTCAAAACGACCCTTCGGATACAAGCATCCAGGTAAGTCGAACTACTTTTTAATACGTTTCAATTGGCCAAATGTGACAAATCCAATGCTAAATAATTGCAAAGAAATATTCGTTGAAGTTAAGATTCAACTTTTATTGAATGGGTGGCACTACCGGAGGTTGAGCTTTTGTGCCTGCTAATTTTTCTTTTCGGTGGTAGGAAAGCCCCATCAAAAGAATTGCCAATGTCAGGAAAGCCACCGCCAGAATGGAGCCTTCAAAGCCAAACTGTCCGCCATTCCAGATTGTATCTGCCTTGCGCGATTGTGTAATCAACGAATATTCATTGTTTCCGCTGACACTAAAACCAAAAATCGTTCCCTGGAAAAAATTCCAGCTAAAATGAAGTGAAATAGGCAACCAAAGACTTTTCGTATAGATATAGGGTAATCCCAACAGCAATCCTGCCAGGATGATGGAAAGAAAACCCCAAACTGTAAAATGGGCATTCCCCATGTGCAACAACGAAAAGAACACTGCGGAAATCGACAAAGCAATCCACCGGTTCATAGAGCCCATCAGGTTGTTTAAAACGTATCCTCTAAAGAATATCTCTTCGGTAAAGGCAACCGCCACAAACAAGACCACGGAAAGGAGAAGGTTGAGCGTATCAGGATTGGTGCCGATCCAGTTTATTTCGTGAAACATGAGTAAGAGCAAAAATCCAGTTGCAATCATGGATACACCCAACCACAATCCGATTTCAAGTTCCTTGATCACACGACCTGAGAGGAAGCCGATGCTCCTGAAATTTTCTCGATCCACCCATTTGCGAAAAATGGCCACCACTGCAACAACACCAAGAAGCATAAACGTTTCAAGAACAACAGATTGAAATGTAGTTGGCACAAAATGACGATCCGAAATATTGATTTTTAATACCAACATGGCAATCGTTTGTGACATTCCAACAAAAAATCCAAACGGAATTAAAATGAGTAAGACTCGCAACCAACCTTTCAATGGTTTTCTTATTTTGGTCATGGTGATGCTTTTAGGACGAATTATTGTGGATAAATCAGTTATTCTGTCAAAATATTCAATTTTTTAGCCTCTTGTCAATTGAATTTCAACACGAATGTAATATCTTTAAAAACAATTGCATACAATCGTAAAGCGATTACCAAACATTTCTATGCTTCATTGGTTATAAGTTAATATAAATGCTCGATAAATCTTTATCCCATGGCAAAAATTCTGGTTCTGGGTGCCGGTATCTCCGGCCACACCGCAGCGGCCTTTTTGAAGAAAAAATTAGGAAAGAATCACCAGGTAGTTGTTGTCAGCCCTGGAGCCTACTACCAATGGATCCCGTCAAATATATGGGTAGGGGTTGGTAAAATGACCATCGATCAGGTCAGATTTAAATTACAACCGGTTTATTCCAGGTGGAAAATAGACTACAAACAGGCAAAAGCTACCATTCTCTATCCTGAAGGCGGAACTGAGATGGAGCGACCCTATGTGACCATAGAACATACAGGAGAAAACCGTAGGGGTGAAATTGAACACATCGATTACGATTACCTCGTTAATGCGACAGGACCCAGGTTGAATTTTGAGGCTACTGAAGGTCTTGGCCCCGGCAAATTTACGCATTCTGTCTGCTCCTGTGACCATGCCGTGGCTACATGGAATGCCTTGAAATCTTGCTTCGTCAGGATGGAGAAAGGCGAAAAATTGCGCTTTCTTATTGGTACCGGACATCCCGGAGCCACCTGCCAGGGTGCTGCATTTGAATACGCTCTCAATGTTGCCCATCAGATCAAGGCAAGAGGCCTGACCAGCATGGCCGAGATTACCTGGATCTCTAATGAGTACGAACTTGGCGACTTCGGCATGGGCGGGGCTTTTATCCAGCGGGGTGGCTATGTAACTTCCACGAAGGTCTTCAGTGAGTCCATCCTGGCAGAATATGGTATTCGATGGATCAAAAGAGCCGGTGTCAACAAGGTTGAAGATGGATTGGCGCATTACGAGACACTCGAAGGTGAGATAAAGACCGTTCCTTTCGACTTCGCAATGCTTATTCCTGCCTTTGCAGGATCCGGTTTCAAGGCTTACAGCAAAACGGGCGAGGATATTACCAGTCGGCTTTTTGCTCCAAGTGGATTTATGAAGGTGGATGCCGATTATTCAGCCAAAGCCTTCGAAGACTGGTCGGTAGAAGACTGGCCCTCCACCTACCAAAGTCCGGCATATTCGAATCTTTTTGCAACAGGCATTGCCTTTGCACCTCCTCACCAGATTTCCAAACCGATGAAGAGTCCGAACGGAACCCTAATCACGCCGGCTCCTCCACGAACCGGAATGCCATCCGGAGTCATTGGCAAGATAGTAGCCCTCAACATCATTGATCGGATCAAGCATGGCAGCACTGATTTCAAACACAAGGCATCCATGGGCAAAATGGGAGCTGCATGTGTTGTCTCAGCTGGCTATGGATTGTTCAACGGCAATGCAGCTACCATGACCGTTTTCCCTATCGTTCCCGACTGGGAAAAGTACCCTCAATGGGGCCGCGATCTGAAATATACCGTCGGCGAAGCCGGATTGGCAGGTCATTGGATCAAACTCTTCCTTCATTACATGTTCATTCACAAGGCGAAAGGTTATCCATTCTGGTGGTTGATTCCTGAATAAGAATTGCACAAATGAATGGAGGTAGAAAGAGATTGTTAAAATCATTCAAACGGAACCAAACGTATCAAACTTTTAATCAATTGTATCATGGCAAAAAATATAGTCCGGGGATACTACGACGAATCCTATCCACCGCTCCCCACACGTTTTACTAAATTTTGGCGCGGAAATATCATTTGGCAAGCATGGCGCTTTGTGGTACTCAACCTTAAAATCATGCGGATCATCGTCGGAGGACACTCTTGAGAAGTAAGGAGTTAATCAATCGATGACCAGTAATTAGGTTCAAATAATACTGGAACGATTGAGATGAAAAAGGTTCCAAGGAAGGCAATTCAAAATAGTTTGTATTCAAGAGATTGCGCCCCCAAAGGCAAAGGGTAAAACCATGATTTTGAAATCCGATGCGTCCGTTAAAGAGCCCATATCCGTCAATTGTGAGGTATTTCGACGAGATTGCGCTGGGATATTGTACCGGGTCCTTTGAAGCAAACTAATTGAAAATACCGCAGCTCCAAGCTGAAAAAGCATCGAAACAACCAGGGCAAATTTCAACATGATCCTTTATGAATTAAGCTTATACCAATTGTGTTCTATCTTGTTGTTAAAAAAACCTGGGCCATTGAATCCCATTTCTTTCCTTACGATATCACGCCCGACCCTATCAACTCCTCACCATCATACCAGGCAGCAAACTGGCCTGCGGTGATGCCACGCTGTTCCTGTTCGAAAACAAAATAAGCACCCTCCTCAAGAACAATCATGGTTGCTTTTTCAAGTGGCTGCCGGTAACGTATCCTTACCAGGAAATTGAACTCCGCTCCAGGGTTCACCGTGCGATCTGGCCTTATCCAATGCAGTTCTTCTTTAGCGATAAACAGTCCCGGACGGTATAGTCCCGGGTGCTCCTTACCCTCTCCAACATAGACGATATTTCGAACCACATCAGTAGCCAAAACAAACAATGGATCAACAAAGCCACCAATATTCAACCCTTTGCGTTGACCGATGGTATAATAATGGGCACCATTGTGTTCACCTACGACACGTCCCTGCCAGGGTTTAAAAGGGAAAGGAGTGGTTAGTTTTTGAAGATGATCTCTGCTTTTGTCTGAAATTTTCCTTTTTTCCGAAAATTCAGCCGGAATCAGTATCACATTCCCCTGTTTGGGCGCCAATTGCTGTTGCAAAAATTGCGGAAGATCGACTTTCCCGACAAAGCAAATTCCCTGGGAATCTTTGCGTTCCGCAGTTACGAGCCCCTGTTGTCTGGCAATTTCCCGCACAGCAGGCTTTAAAAGATGCCCTATCGGGAAAAGCGATCTGGAAAGTTGGTATTGATTGAGCTGGCAAAGAAAATAGCTTTGGTCCTTGTTGGGATCGACACCCTCTAACAATTTGTAGAAGCGAACCCCTTTCACATCTGTGACCTCCCTGCGGCAGTAATGACCTGTTGCAACATAATCGGCTCCCAATTCAATGGCTTTCTGCATAAAAATATCAAACTTGATCTCCCTGTTGCACAACACATCCGGATTGGGTGTCCTTCCCTTTTCGTATTCCGAAAACATATAATCCACCACCCTGTTGCGGTAATGATCCGAAAGATCTACTACATGAAACGGGATATCCAGTTTTCTGGCAGTCATCTCTGCAAATACCACATCATCTTCCCAGGTACAAGCAGCAGTGAGCGTACCGGTAGTCTCCTTCCAATTGATCATGAAGAGGGCAAAAACTTCGTATCCCTGCTCTTTTAGCAGGTATGCTGCCACACTCGAATCAACGCCACCAGAAAGACCAATGCAAACTTTTTCGCTCATGCTAACCAATTGAATTGCAAAAATAGTGCTTTTAAAGGCAATTCCACAAAAAAGGTCCAAATGTGTATCTTTACACCATGTTATCGGAAGCCGAAATTATTGATCAAAAGCTCTTTTCAAAAGAAAATCTTATCACGCTCTTGCAGACGGAGGGGCCCAATGGCTTGCTGTTACTGGCAGAAGCCGAAAAGCAAAAGTTGCAAACAGTTGGAAATAAAGTCTATTTCAGGGGACTTATCGAACTTTCAAATGTTTGCGAAAAAGATTGTCTTTATTGTGGAATCCGCAAATCAAACAAGGAGGTTGAACGTTACAATCTGACGGATGATGAGGTCCTACAGGCAGCCCGTTTTGCCTACCGTGAAAGATATGGCTCCATCGTCATTCAGTCGGGAGAAGTCACCAACGAATCATTTGTCGCCCGAATTGAGCATCTTATCAAGGTTATCAAAACCGAGACCAACAACGAACTGGGGATCACCCTTTCCCTGGGAGAACAGTCCGAATCTGTCTACATTCGCTGGTTTGAAGCAGGAGCGCACCGTTATCTTTTGCGCATCGAGAGCAGCAATCCGGAGCTTTACAAAAAACTTCATCCGGACGATGGAAAACACACTTTTCAGCAACGGCTCACCGCACTTCAATCGCTGAAAAAAATTGGCTACCAGACCGGTACCGGAGTAATGATTGGAACGCCTTTTCAAACCATGGATAATCTTGCAGGCGATCTACTCTTTTTTAGGGATTTTGACATAGATATGGTAGGTATGGGCCCCTTTATCGAACACAACGATACACCATTCAACAATCCTGCAGATAACAACCTACCGCTTTCCGCCCGTTTCAACCTTACGCTGAAGATGGTTGCCACGCTACGACTAATGATGCCTGATATCAACATCGCCGCCACTACCGCACTTCAGGCCATCGATCCGATGGGCCGGGAGAAAGCCGTCAGGGCAGGGGCCAACATCATCATGCCAAACATCACCCCGGGAACCTACAGAAACAATTACTTGCTATACAACAACAAACCTTGCACAGATGAAGCGCCCGAGCAATGTTCAGGATGTCTCGATGCCCGCCTGGCATTGACAAACAGCGAGATAGGGTACGGAGAATGGGGCGACTCAAAACACTTTCACAAGAAGTAAAAAGGGATAGGATAAAATAAAGAACGCTGCAGACTAAATTTTCCCACAACAATAGACTCACAACGCTAACCAAAAAAACTTTTCTGCACACTTCACTACATTTGCCTTATGACTTACAATTTGGGTTTCGCAAACGACTCAGGGTAAGAGCATTTAAAGACAATGTTGCCTCCTTTTTCGTGAATCCAGGTATCAAATGACCGTACCCCTTCCTTTAAAACAATAACTCTTCCGCCGTCAGGAAGGTCGCCATAGGAATTCTCGCCTCCTGAGCACCGTCCGAAAGCCAGCGCAATGTTGTGCGACAATCCGATGTAATCGTTGGTATGATCGTGCCCCACAAAAGTACCCATCATGTCTCCGGATTCGACCATCGAGGTGAATAATCCGGAGTTAACATCCGGACAACTGACACGTTCATTTTTCACGCCAAAATGGTTGTATGAGTTATTTTCCCAAGCTTCATTGTATTCTGTGAATGGAATGTGGAAAAAAGCCAGTGAGGGAAGCGGACGACCTCCATTTTTTTCAGTAAAATGTGCACTTTCTTTCCTGTACCAGGCAATCTGGTCGAATCCGATCCAATCGTAATTTTTGACCCGGTCCTGCAGCTTACTTGCTGAATTAGAATCAATGCAATAGATAACAGCCTCTGTATGATCGTGCTTCCCGGTTATGGGTAAAATAAAATTAGAGGCTCCCTTGATACCTGCCTTCCTGGTAGTCAAGCAATTGGGGAATTTTTTGAGTATTTCAACAATCTCTGTTCGGGAACTGCCAAATTCTTCATCATGGTTGCCCAACACAACCGCCCAGGGAAGATTGCGGGCTGAAAAGAGTTTTTCGAACCGGCTGTAAACTTCTGCCGGATCTTTCTTGACAACAATATCACCAGTAAATATAACCAGATCTGGATGTTCTGCATCAGAAATTTCTGCAATAAGGTCAAATACAGGATCGTTGTATCCATGTTTGTAGTCAATGTGCAAATCTGTAAACTGGATAATCTTGAACGCTCCGGTTTTGTCAAAATGAAGATGCTGGGCAGCTACCTGACCGGATGTCATGACAATCATGATCTGCAATGCCAATTTGAAAAATTTCATGGTAATTGATAGTTAATAGTAATTCCATATCAGGCAAATCAGGGGACCCTATGGGTTGAGAAATTATTGTTTGCGCTGTTTTACTCCGTAAACCTTGAAATGAAACAGCTCAATTGATTTCCTGAGAACTTCCGGATCCCAGATGGGCAGATCAGAGAAAAGCATCATTGGTACCACCAACTCTCCCTCCCGGTAGGGCGGTTGGTGGTAGTAAACAGGCAAAGCCTTAAATCCTGACCGCTCATAAAAGGTAACTCTGTTGGCGCTGGCAGCGTCGTAGGGTATTTCGACCTCGAGCAAGACCGGCATCTGTTCTTTTCTCAACTGTTCAAGAACACATTGACCAACTCCTTTCTTCCTTTGGGACACCATCACAGCCAGATGTTCAAGATAGAGAAAACCCTTGAATTTCCAATATACTTCCAGGCCGACCACCTGCTCATCCTCCAAGATTGCCATGAAAAACATCTCATTTTCATTCAGCAACCTGAGCAAATCATTCGATGCCCTTCTCTCCTCCTGAGGAAAGGATTCCATATACAGTGGCAATAGCACTTTCAGATGTTGGTGCGATGCAGATTGAATTCTCTCGAATAGGAGCTCCATAAATGGATTTGTTTGAAAATACCGGTTATTGTCCTTGCTTGCGGGTCGATTCGTTCAGGCTTAAGGTCTGTAGGTTTTGCTCATCGAAACAGGTGTAACCAGAATGAAATTTCCCAATCCCTCATTCTCTTTGGAGAGCTCATCCACTGAATCCTGTTCGGTCGAACCAATTGTAACAATCTTTAGATCAGGCCGAGCCTGTTTGAGATACCATTCTATGCCTGTGTGATTGTCGCTGTGGTAGGAACCATTGTAATGGATAAAAGTCTGACCGTTGGCCAAATTTTTGAGAATAAAATAGGCCATTGTAGCATCCTTGATGGCTTGCGATTTTGGAAGATTTTCTCCGCCATGCCCCTTGGCTGCAGCAAAAATATCAGCGTAACATTTCAATGTCTTGTCGTATGCGATAGGCAGCGGAGCAATCCATCGCCTTGCCTCCTGATCGATGCTGTCCAACTTCTCCAGACCTCTGGTATAGACCATATTGGCGTACCTTCTTGGAACATTGGTGGCAATAAATTTCAATTTATTCTTCTTGGCAAAATCTAGCAATGGCTTGTAATCGCTTGGGAAGTTTGTCCAAAGCTTGCATTCGTCTTTGAAAGTTTTTTCAGTAAGGGATCCCGAAAGATATTCATTCACAACAATCTGATCGTCGGCTTCAAACATCTCGGCGCCAAGTATTAGGGACTCTTTCTTTGCTTCAAAGAGCTCTTTGGTCAACTCCTGTTCCAGCCAGTGGTTGATGGGATTATCATGCTGTTCTCCGAAAAGAACCACATCAGCTTCTCTGGCCTGCTCAACCAACTTGGCATAATGGCACTCCTTGCCCTTTGAATCAAAAATCATGTAAGCATTCTTGTCGCTCTTGAAAGCGATCAAGGCAACAGCTACAACCAAAATCAGATAGAATTTTCGCATGTGGTAAAACGTGTTAATTGATCTCCAAATATATCAATTCCCGACAACTTCCAGTACATTCCAACTTCCAGATAATGGGAGTTAAGTAACAGTCCGTGGTTTTGAGTTGAAGGCAAACTACAATTCTTTGGTTCCAATAGAATGCAAGTGGCATGCATGGAAGGAGCGCCGTGCCAAATTTGTAACCAAAACATAATATTTAAAGACATTTTTTTTAATTAAGTTAAAAAAACCAGAACTATTTATATCTTCGCTTTGTTGTGTATTCATTGGGAAAAAGCAATCCCAAACAGCATGGATAACCCTTAATAGTCACTATGTCATCCTTCATCAGCAGAATATTCAATAAAGCGACGCTTGAATACAGGCTATTGACCGGCCTGTTGCCCGTCGTTCTGGTACTTATCTTTGTAGACAATTTCTTAGATCAACTTACATGGAAAGAAGACCAGAGTTGGGCGATTCTCTCTGTTATAAAATTCGCTGTCTCCCTCCCTATCATCGCGTTGGTCATTTACATCCTATCTAAAATAATCGACAAAAGACTTACGGAAACCAGGACGGCACTTCAAAAAAGCGAAGAACTCTTTTATGCCATTTTCAAAAACAACTCCTCAGCAATCTTACTCATTGAGACAGACTCAACCATTTCGATGGTCAATGAAGCCTATTGCCAAATGACAGGTTATTCGCTTGAAGAGGTAAAAGGCAGAAGCTGGGCTGATTTTGTACCTGCCTCCGAACTTGAACGGCTGACCGATTACAACAGGCACAGGATCCAACAAACTGCAGAGGTACCCAGCAACTATGAATTTCGATTCAATAAAAAAAATGGAGAGGTAAGGGTGGGGTTGATGTCGGTTTTCTACGACAAATTGTTGAACCAGATTGTTACTTCCATCACAGACATTACAGAGAGAAAGGAGATGGAGGATATTTTGCAGGAAAGCAGGGAAAAATACAAGAAACTCATTGAACTTCAAGGAGAAGGCTTGGGTATTGTGGACAAGGAAGAGCGTTTCATCTTCACAAATCCTGCGGCCGAAAGAATCATGGGTGTCCCTGAAGGTACCTTGCTTGGCAGAAAACTGGATGAATTCGTTAGCCATTCGACACTCGGGCAGATCCAAAAAGAGTCGGGTTTAAGGGCATCCGGTCAACAAAGCACCTACGAGATGGAGATCGTCAGAAAAGATGGAGACAAACGAATCCTCCTCGTCACAGCTACACCAACCTTCAATAAATCAGGTGATTTCGAATCCTCTCTGGGTATTTTTCTGGACATAACCGAGCGTAAAAAAATCGAAAATGCATTGATTAAAAATGAGGCCGAACTTAAGGCACTCAATACCACCAAAGACAAACTTTTCTCCATTATTGCTCATGATCTGCGGGGACCTGTGGGAACTTCAGCTGATTTGCTTGAGGTTATGATCGAAAGTTTTGAAAGTTTCAACAAAGAGGAGCAACTTAAAATGCTGGATATACTCAAAAATTCAGCAAAATCAACCTACAACCTTTTGGAAACCTTGTTGAACTGGTCGATCATCCAAACAGAAAATCTGGTCTTTAAACCGGAGTTATTCAACCTGTCACGATGCATCGATTCGATCGTTCAAAACATGGTTCCGACTGCATTTTCCAAAAATATTACCCTTCTTTACGAACCGGGGGAAGATATTTTCACCTATGCCGATCAGAACATGGTTCAGACTGTATTTAGAAATTTGATTGGTAATGCAATAAAATACACCTTCAGAGGCGGTTCTATAGTGATCAAAGCCCTCAACCTGGGAAATAAAATTGAGGTATCTGTTTCAGACAATGGCGTTGGTATGGACGAAGAGACCCGCAAGAACCTCTTTGTGCTCATCAAACAAAATTCCAAATATGGAACGGAGAATGAAAAAGGGACCGGCCTTGGATTAATCCTTTGCAAAGAATTTATTGAAAAACACAGTGGACACATTAGGGTTGAAAGTGAACTTGGAAAGGGCACCAGCTTTATCTTTGATATTCCGAAAGTTCAAACCAACCATGAAAATTCACCTCAAAAAGGTCAGTTAGAGCACGAAGGTCAGAAAAAATTCAACGAAGAACAGATTCTGATTGTAGAAGACGATGAGATCAATTTCCAGGTGCTTCGTTCCATCCTGATGAGCGTCAATTTAAAGTGCGACAGGGCAGTAGATGGCAAAAAGGCAGTTGAGATGTTTCTGAACAACAAGTATTCACTCATTCTGATGGATGTTCAGTTGCCTCAAATGAATGGCTGGGAAGCTACCATGAAAATCAGGGAGAACAATGCCGAAATTCCAATCATCGCCGTTACAGCTTATGCCTCAGACCCTACCAGGAAGAAGAGCATGGAAGCCGGTTGCAATGATTTCGTCACCAAACCCATCAACAAGATCAGACTCATTCAGGTGATAGACAAGTACCTGCACAAGAACAATATGAGTTTGGTAAATTACAAATGAGGTCGTAAAAAGAGGGAGATGAATGATATCAGCTCCCTCTTCAGTTTCAAATGAATAGGTTACACTATTTCTTAGGAAGAAATTTATCGGATGTATAACTAAAGTGATAACTGCCTGATCCGAGTTGAACCAATGTTCCATCCCCTTTTTGCTCAGCCTTACAACCCTTGCTTTGTTCGAGCGGCAAGTCATTCAACAACACCTTCACCATGTCTGCGTTGGGTAAACTTACAGTAGCAGTTGTATTTGCAGGAACAATCACCTCATAGCTGAACTGCGATTGGTTAAGATTCCAGGCAGATTTGATCAATCCATACATGCTTTTGAACTCAGCAGTTGCTTTGGTTAGTTCTCCTCCGGGATGGGGCGCGAAAACAATGTGCTTGTATCCTGGATTTTGAGGATCAAGGTCGAGACCGGCAACATGTTTGTACAGCCATTCACCAATGGCACCATAGGCATAATGATTGAAACTGTTCATGCCAACATCCTGAAAAGTGCCATCCGGCTTCTGTCCGTCCCAGCGCTCCCAGATGGTTGTCGCACCTTGGGTAACAGGATACAACCAGGATGGATACTTCTTCCTGTTGAGCAACATAAATGCCAGATCATCACGACCAATCGCTGACAATGTTTTACAAAGTAGCGGGGTACCTACGAAGCCGGAAGTTAGGTGACCCATCTTCTTGACATCGGAAGCAAGGTAGTCGGCTGCGCTCTTTTGCAGCTCTTCCGGAAGCAGGTCAAAGGCCAGTGCCAGCGAATAACCCGTCTGGGTATGGGAGACCACCCTTCCGTTTTTTGTCACAAACTCCTCATTGAAGGCCTTCTTGACGGCTTCAGAAAGCCTGGTATAAAAAGCAGCGTCTTCTTTTTTTCCCAAAATGGACGCAATCTCACCAAGCAATTTGGAAGAGTGCGCATAATATGCCGTAGCTATCAGGTCCTTTTCTGTGGTTGCACCAGGATAAGAGGAGCTGTTGGAAGCAAAAGCCAGCCAGTCACCAAAATGTTCGTCTCCCAGCCAAAGATTTTTCGCACCAGCCCTTGTGTGCATGTATTCTACCCAGGCTTTCATGCTGTTGTACTGCTCCGCAAGGATTCTCTTGTCTCCATAAACCTGGTAAACAGTCCAGGGGACAATGACTGAGGCGTCAGCCCAAGCGGTTGCTCCACCTCCACCACTGAGCACATCAGGAATGACGTGGGGAACACGGCCACTCTTCAATTGGTCGGCAGTAAAATCTTTCATCCATTTGGTATAAAAGGCAGCTACATCGAAGTTGAAGGCAGCCGTCTGACTGAAAACCTGAGCATCTCCCGTCCAGCCCAAACGCTCATCCCTTTGGGGACAATCGGTTGGTACATCTACAAAATTACCTTTCTGACCCCACTGGATGTTGTGTTGCAACTGATTGATGAGCGAATCTGAGCATGAAAATGTTCCCGTGGGTGCCATGGCGGAGTGTACCACGATTCCTGTCAACTGGTCGAGCGTCGGCTCCGAAACCAAACCCTCAATTTTCACAAACCGAAAACCGTGAAAAGTGAACAACGGTTGATATACCTCTTCGGCTCCACCCTTCAGCACATAAGTATCCGTACATTTGGCTGCACGGAGGTTGTCAGTATAGAAATTACCAGACTTGTCAAGAACTTCGGCAAATTTAACCACCACTTTGTCTCCGCTCTTGCCTTTGACTTTTATCCTCACTACACCCACCATGTTCTGACCCATGTCAACAACTGACTCACCCTTCGGTGTCCTGATCAGCTTCACAGGTTTAATCTCCTGAATGGCTTGAACTGGAACACCCTGAGGGGCAATCAAAGTGCTTTTGGGAAAATCATAGTTTGCAGCCTTGGTCCATTTGACATCTGAATAACCTGTCAGATCCCAACCGGTCAGTTCGAGGCGTGCATCGTAAAGCTCTCCGTTGTAAATATCCGATTCAAGTACAGGTCCTGTTGTGGTTTTCCAATTCGAATCAGTGACGATGGAAGTTTTGGTACCATCCGTATAGGTAATTTCAAGTTGTGCCAAAAGTGCACTCTTGTCACCATAATAACTGCGCTGCCCTTTGAAACCAATGTTTCCGCGGTACCAGCCATCCCCAACAATTGCACCAAGGGTATTTTTAACGCCCAATTGTGAAGTTACATCGTAGGTCTGGTACTGGATTCGGTTCTTGTAACTTGTCCATCCCGGTGTAAAAAGATCATTGCCAACTTTCTTTCCATTGAGATGAAGTTCATACAAGCCAAGTGCTGTGACGTATATTCTTGCATATTTAATTTTCCTGGCAACATCGAATTCTGTTCTGAAATATTGGGCAGGTCTGGAAATTGTGTTATCCGCCTCTTCACCCATTCTGATCCATGAGCCCTTCCAATCCTCTGCGTTCAACAGTCCCATCTCCCAGAATGCAGGCTCACTCCATGCGGTTGCTTTTCCTTTGGAATCCCATATTCTTACTTGCCACCAACGCTGCTGCATGGATTTGGCCGGAGGTCCACCGTACGGAACATTGACAGAGGCACTGCCAATTACTTTACCCGAACTCCATACCAATTTGCTGCTTTTTGAGAGGTTCTCCCTCGATTCAGCAACCCTTATTTCATAAGCTTGCTGCATGAAATTGTTCTCCAAGGTAACTATTTGCCAACTCAGCTGAGGTTGTGCCACATCCATTCCAATAGGATTGATGTGATAATCACATTTCAGTGTGCCAACCGAATTCTTCGAAAATCCAGAAAAAGATAGCACCACAAGGAGAATAGGAAACAGAACGTTTCCGAAATGGCCGTCAATTATTTTCATCTATTTAGTTGTTAATTTTTTCAAAGGTAAAAAAAATGCAAAAGAAATCTTTGGTTAAACTGTCGCTATGTTCAATTCAAATCTGCTCACCACCTACCGGGAAATTGCTTCTCCACTTTTGGCACCTTGCATGAAATCTTAGCTCTGTTAACTACAGCCAAACTTGAGGATTGACCACAGAGATATTTCTGGAACCTTCAAAATACCCTAAAATATTCGCGGCAGCCTCCCTGGCAGTCTCGATACGGGTCTCGATGGTGCCTGTGGCGTTGTGCGGGGTAAGCACCACATTGTCAAGCATCAGCAAGCCAGGCGTAACGAACGGTTCATCTTCAAAAACATCCAATCCGGCACCACCCAGCTTGCCGTTCTGGAGAAATTTGACGAGTGCTTTTTCATCTACGACCGGACCTCTGGCAGTATTTAGGAGGATCACACCTGTTTTCATTCTTAGAATAGCCTGTTCATCAATCAAGTGAAACGTATCAGCCGACAATGGACAATGAAGGGATATCACATCTGATCGCTCCAGTAACTCTTCCAGGCCAACATAGCGGCAGGCAAACTTCTGCTCAATTTCGTCGACAAGACGGGTGCGGTTGTAGTAAATGATGTTCATTCCGAAGGCAAACGCCCTCCTGGCAAAAGCCTGGCCAATGCGCCCCATGCCAATGATGCCTAAAGTTTTCCCATAGGTACCGGTACCCAGGTTCTCCATCATGCCCCACTTGAAATCGGAATTGGCTCTCAATCCCCTGTCGGTGAAGGCAATATTTCTGGCAACCGCCAAAAGCAAGCCAAAGGCCATTTCGGCAGTAGGTTCGGTGACGGCATTGGGCGTATTGCATACAACGATACCCATCTCAGTTGCTTTTGCCACGTCGATGTTGTTGTAGCCTACCCCGAAATTGGCTATGATCCTCAAATTTTTAGCTACTGCCAGCATCTGTGCATTCATAGGCTTGGTAAATACAGCAAGAGCTCCATCGACCTCCTGAAGATGCATGAGAACCTCCTCGTCAGAAAACATAAAATCCTTTGTAGGATAGATCAAATCACATTTCTGCGCTAAGGCTGCCAGACCTTTCATTGGAACAGCAGCAATGACAAGAATTTTTGGTTTCACAATCATTCGGTTGTTGGTGTGAATTGGACAATAAATCTGATGGACAAGACCCAATGAGAGATCTTCATCCACTTTTACAGAAAGCATTTCAGGGAATCGGCATCATCTTGTACCGTTTGTAAAAAAATCCTGTATAATAAAATCTTACGGAAGAGAGCAACAGTGGCACCGACATGGTCAGGTAAAGGAAAGAGAGGTAACTTTGGGAGACCCAGCCGGTGGATCGAAGCACAATACCCATGCTGATCATGAGAACCATCATCAGGTAACTTCTTAAATTGAAAAATGCAAAGAGACATGGGTATTCGACAGGCATATTCAGGATTCTGAGGGTATGTTTGAGTGACAATCCGGCAAATACCTTCCAGTAGAACAAAAGCCCTGCCAACAACACAAGCGTTAATTTGAGAATCATGTACTTTGCAGATGAATCAAGCATCTTGTTCCCCTTGTACAGCAACATGGAGCCTGCAAAAGTCCACAAAAATGCGGCCACAAAAAGGAGCACTCTCTTTGGAACAGCAGGTTTCAACCTCAACAAATCTACCATTGACAAAATATTTAAGGAGCATAAATTTGACACATGCCCTGCCACTGGGCACCTGCTTCAATTTTAATTTACAAATAAAAGAAAAAATGTGGGGAATTGCCTAAAAAAATCAACTGATCGTTTCAGCTTCCTGGAAAGGAAACCGTTACCAATGACGGAAGGTGAGCGTAACCCGATTACGCTTTGTTCTTCCAATAAGGCAGCTGACACCTCATCTCACCAGGTCAATCAGATCTATCAATTGACCCGTGGCAGAGACAACCCGATGGAGTGTTCCCGAAATTCTGGCAAATGCTTCAATCCTGATGTCCATCTGTGCGCAAAGGGCAAGCAGGCCAATTGACTCCTGTTTGAGTGAGGAGATCATTGCTTTTTCAACTGATGCCGCCAACATCCGCTCCATGTTCCTGAGATGCAAACTGGCACGTTCAAGGGTCTGCTGTTCACTCTTTGCAATATTATCATTGTTCATCGCCTGGGCAATCTCATTTTGAGATTTTCTGATCTCTTCAAGGGTACTCCCAACAAGACTATTTTTCATCTCTGCTTATTTTATTGAATTTTCAACTTGTCAACGAGGCACTGCAGCTCCTCTGCCTCAAGGTAAAAGTCATGCAAATCGGACGACATCTCTGCTGCAGACCTTCTCTTTAACAGTGATTCAACAATCTTGTGGTGTGCCTTTCGCAGATCTCGCACCGCAGAAATGGTTTTTAACTGCAGCATTTTAACATCCTCAACTCTTTTCTTCAGGGCAACATATTCCCTGTCTGAATCAACGGTTGAAATCTTTCTGACTGTCAAATAGAAACGAAAACTCTCGGTCACACCGGTTTCTTCCTGCCCTATCAATTGTCCAACCCCCTGCGATGAAAGAAACTCAACCATCTCGTTGCAAACTACTGCCACCAGGGTATCTGCCTGACTGGCATACTTTCTGAGGGCTTGCATCTCCCTAATGGCCAACAAACGCTCCGTTCCGTCGCATGCCAATTTTGCTAAAAGCGTACCCAACCCTTTGGGAATCTGAACCTTATTTTGAAAGCCGTTGAAATCACCAACCAGTGTTTCAAGATCACTTCCAAGATTTTCGGACAACTTCAGACGGCTTTTGGCTGTTTGTCGCGCTGTTAGTCCGGTTAACCCTCTGGCATATTTACCTAAAATTTTGAAGGAGGAGGTCGCCCGCTTTAAAAGCTTATCGTCATTCATACCCTCCTTTACAATTGCATCCAGTTCTGTAAGATGCGATTCAACATCCAACAGCGATCCCGCATAATATAGGCCTCTGGTTTCGCGGATGGCAGCAAGTTCTGTAAGAATTTTTTCGGGGTAGCCTGAGATATTCTCAGCCTTTGTGGCAAAATGACCGACAATTTTTCGTTGTTCCAACGAGACAGTCCGACATCCGATTGTAAGAAGCAGAAAGACAAGGAAGCCAATGGATCTTTTCATGGCAATAAGATTTGAGCAGGAAGGGTTGCAGAAAGAAGGATGTTAAATTCAATTGCAAATTAGAGCATGGAAATGCATGTGGTGAGTCTTGATTGTCAAGAAGAATGTTTTAGCTACAAGTTAACCCGATTTCCTGAGAAAAACGAATTAATCGGGCATTTTTTACTCTTTTTACAATAATATTTACTACAAACGGGGGGTACTTAAAGAATTATTTATAGTTTTGTCGCAAACAAGATGACAATGTCTACACGTTTCGCAAATACATGTTGGTGGTGGCTCTCTTATAACTCTTCAAAGTCGTAAGGAAGCAGTGCCTCTATTTACCCCAAAGGATAAAATACAATTGAGACCTGTCGCACCTGCGGCGGGTCTCTTTTCTTTTAGGGAAGAAGCGCTTTGATAGAACTGCTATTAGCCATTAGCTGTTAGCTTTTGGCTAACTGCTAACAGCTAATGGCTAACAGCTAATGGCTAAAGAACAAAAGACATTCTAAAGAAAATATCTAAATAAACGAATACCATGAACTCCTACCAGGCAGACAAAAACGGATACTACGGCGAATTTGGCGGGGCTTACATTCCGGAAATCCTTCACCGCTGTGTGACTGAATTGCAAAGCACTTATCTAAGGGTTATAGAAAGTGATGAATTCAAGAAAGAGTTCGACCAGTTGTTACAGGATTATGTGGGTCGCCCCTCCCCACTCTACCTTGCAAAAAGGCTAAGTGAAAAATATGGTTGCAAGATCTACCTCAAACGGGAGGATCTCAACCATACCGGTGCCCACAAGATCAACAATACCATCGGCCAGATTTTGCTCGCCAGAAAGATGGGAAAGAGCCGCATCATCGCCGAGACGGGCGCCGGCCAGCATGGGGTAGCAACTGCTACAGTCTGCGCATTGATGGACATGGAGTGCATTGTCTACATGGGCAAAACCGATGTGGAACGACAGCATGTCAATGTCCAAAAGATGAAAATGCTGGGTGCAACGGTCGTACCTGTCACCTCCGGCAACATGACACTGAAGGATGCCACCAACGAAGCCATCCGCGACTGGTGCTGCAATCCTTCCGACACCTATTACATCATTGGTTCAACGGTTGGACCACACCCCTATCCTGACATGGTGGCGAGGTTGCAATCTGTTATCGGTGCCGAAATCAAAAATCAACTCCTGGTGAAGGAGGGCCGCGACTATCCCGATTACCTCATCGCCTGTGTGGGCGGGGGCAGCAACGCCGCCGGAACCATCTACCACCACCTCGATGATGAACGCGTGAAGATCGTACTCGCTGAAGCCGGGGGATTGGGGATCACTTCAGGCCAGAGTGCGGCGACCATCCAACTTGGAAAAGTCGGGATCCTCCACGGCACCAAATCGCTGGTGATGCAGAGTGAGGATGGTCAAATCGAAGAGCCCTATTCCATCTCCGCCGGACTCGACTATCCAGGTATTGGTCCGATGCATGCCAATCTGGCGGTAACCAGTAGGGCTTCCATTCTTGCAGTAAACGACGACAAAGCCCTTGAAGCTGCCTTCGAACTGACACGCCTCGAAGGCATCATCCCGGCCCTCGAATCTGCCCATGCCCTGGGTGTTCTCGCCATGATCGATTTCAAATCTTCCGACGTGGTGGTGCTTACCCTATCGGGAAGAGGAGACAAGGATATGGATACGTACATAAGAATGATGGATGAGGAGGTGAAAGTTATGAGATATAAGACATGAGATATAAGTTATGAGATATAAGACATGAGATATAAGACATGAGATATAAGTTATGAGATATAAGTTATGAGATATAAGTTATGAGATATAAGACATGAGATATGAGGTATGAGATATAAGTTAGGAGACGAGAGGTAAATAAGATTTAAATAAGATTTGGAGCAGTTCCCTCCCCCATTCCCCCAGTCTCCAAGTCTTTTGGTCCTCAAGTCCGTTGTCCACCTATACAAATGATTAAAATAGAAATTATGAAGGCACCAACACGATATCATTACAACGCAGCAAGCAAGCAACTCCTTGGCGATCTGCACACCCCCGTCAGCATCTACCTGAAAGTGCGGGATGTCTATCCGGAGTCGGTATTGCTGGAGAGTTCAGATTTCCACGCAAGTGAAAACAGCCTCTCGTTCATAGCGCTCCGCCCGATTGCCAGGGTGGGCATCAACAGTGGCATCTGCACCTCCCACTTTCCGGATGGATCCACCACAGAGGTGCCATTGGATGGTAATTTTGGCGTTCCCGAAGCATTGAACGGTTTCTTGTCGACTTTTCAGGTGACTGGTCCTCAAGCCGAGGTATGTGGCGTTTTTGGATACACGGCCTTCGACACAGTGAGATACCTCGAGAAGATTGCCGTCATCGAGAGTCATCAAAAGGAGAACGACGCCCCCGACTTGCTTTACATTCTCTACAAATACATTCTTGTATTCAACCATTACAAGGATGAAATGACCTTGATCGAACTGACAGAGCCTGGTGAAAACAACCACCTGGACGAGCTCGGAAACCTGATTTCCAACAGGAATTATGCTTCCTACGATTTTCGCCTCAACGGCAAGGAACACTCTCCCATCACCGACGAGCAATACCGCGCAATGGTACGCAAGGGAATCGCCCACTGCCTTCGCGGAGATGTATTCCAGGTGGTCTTGTCGAGGAGGTTCGAACAACCCTTTCTGGGCGACGATTTCAAAGTATACCGCGCCTTGCGCAGTGTAAACCCCTCGCCTTACCTCTTTTACTTTGATTTCGGAGGATTCAGAATCTTTGGTTCCTCACCCGAAACCCACTGCAAAGTAACCAATGGGCAGGCTACCATCGATCCTATCGCCGGTACCGTTCGCCGCAGTGGTGATGTGGTACAGGACAAAATACTCAGTGAAGCTCTGCTCCAAGACCCCAAAGAGAATGCAGAACACGTGATGCTGGTCGACCTGGCCCGCAACGACCTGAGCCGCAATTGCAGCGATGTGCACATCAACTTCTACAAAGAGGTGCACTATTACTCGCATGTCATCCACCTGGTTTCCCGCGTCAGCGGAACGATCCATGAAAAGAGCAATCCCCTGAAGACCTTCACAGACACCTTCCCGGCAGGAACCCTCAGTGGTGCCCCAAAGGTACGGGCCATGCAACTGATCTCGGAGATCGAAACCCACAACAGGGGTGCCTACGGTGGATGCATCGGCTTCATAGGTTTCAATGGAAACCTAAACCAGGCCATCACCATCCGCACCTTTGTGAGCCGAGGCAACACCCTCTACTACCAGGCTGGGGCCGGCATCGTTGCCAAAAGCAACGACGAGAGCGAACTGCAGGAGGTCAACAACAAACTTGGCGCCCTCAAACGTGCCATCGATATCGCCGAAACCCTGAAAAACTAAGAGAATGAAGAAGATATTGCTGATAGACAACTACGACTCCTTCACCTACAACCTGGTTCACCTGATCAATTCGCTGGGATACGGGGTGGATGTGTTCAGAAACGATGCCATCACCACCGAAGCGGCCGGAGCCTACGACAAAATATTACTCAGTCCCGGACCGGGTATTCCCTCCGAGGCCGGACTGCTGCTCGACATCGTGAAGGCTTATGCCCCAACCAAAAGCATATTCGGCGTCTGCCTCGGTCACCAGGCCATCGGGGAGGTTTTCGGTGCAGCGCTGATCAACTTGAGCGAAGTGCACCACGGGGTGGCCTCTGAGATCCATGTCACAACAGAAGATCTTTTGTTCCAGGGGCTGGGCAGCACCTTCGAAGCCGGAAGGTACCACTCCTGGGCTGTCAGTCCTGTTGGATTTCCGGATACCCTGGAAGTCACCGCACACGACGGTACGGGCGAGATCATGGCCCTTCGCCACAAAACCTACGACGTGCGCGGAGTTCAGTTCCATCCCGAATCGGTGCTTACACCGGAAGGCGCGACGATGATGAAAAATTGGCTAAATAGTGGGAAATGAAAAAGGAATAATGAAAAGTGAAAAAGGAAAAAGGAGAGTTGAAACGGGGTGCCGCTTCGGAAACTCTTGAATACCAAAAACCCTCAACTCAATGAAACAAATATTATACAGATTGTTCGAGCACCAGTTCCTTGGTCGTGCCGAAGCCCGCGAAATCCTGCAAAATATGGTGGCAGGAAAATATACAGAAGCGCAAATCGCCTCCCTGATCACCGTCTTCCTGATGCGAAGCATCTCGGTAGAAGAGCTTTCCGGTTTCCGGGATGCCCTTTTGGAGATGCGTGTCGCGACTGATCTGTCGGCGTATGACCCCATCGACATTGTGGGAACAGGGGGCGACGGCAAGAACACCTTCAATGTATCTACAGCCGCTA